>JAQUEL010000092.1 GCA_028685295.1 bacterium | reverse complement strand
GATACCCTCCGGCTATCATAGTGCGATAAGGATTGAGGATGAAACGAATGATCCGCAGGTTATATACAGCCGTGATCCTTCGTTGCCGAAAACCTACTTTGAGATCGCCACTCCGGCACTGATAGCCGGGATCAGAGGGACGACATTAAAGGTTTATAAATATCTTGTCGAAGTTACCCAGGCTTCAGCACCGGTAGAGTTGTTCGATAGGTTTTCCCAACGGATGGAAGAGGTGGAGGAGGGTGAAGCCGCCGGGATAACTGATAACGGTGAGATCGATAAGGATATTATTGGAGCTACGTTGCTGGAGAAACTAAAATTTAAGGTTAACCATGGCAGGCAAAATGGCTGGCGATATAAAAACCGCTGATAGTGTGCTGTTCGAGCATGAACATTAATACGCTTGATGGAATGATTCCTGTTTTCTGAGCCTGTAAGCGATCTTAATGTTTAGTGCCCGGCCTGCACCTCTGCTTTCGGGAAAGAAAGGTTGCCTCTCTAGGCGGCCTTTCTGCTTTGTGCGCTCTTGAAAGTGTTTCTGTCTGCTACTATAATTAATCTGTTATGCCGGGTATTATGTTCCTAAAGAATAATACGTAGTACGTATGTCTATTGTGGATCGGGATCTGTGGAAAGGAAAAAAGATGAAGCTGAAAGTTGCATTGCCTAAAGGAAGCCTCCAGGAGGCTACGTTTAATCTCTTCCGTAAAGCGGGCTACGGTATATCTGTTAGTGATAGATCGTATTTTCCTGTGATCAACGATGATGAGATGGATTGTATGCTGATAAGAGCACAGGAAATACCGCGCTATGTTCAGGATGGTATCCTGGACATGGGACTTACCGGTAAAGATTGGATAATGGAGAACCGGGCCGATGTAGTGGAAGTAGCTGACCTTCTTTACGCAAAAGCGGGCATGAAGCCTGTTCGTTGGGTCCTGGCGGTACCACAGGATTCCGATATCAGAAGTGTAAAGGATCTTGAGGGTAAGCGTATTGCGACAGAACTGGTAGATGCTACAAAGGATTATCTGGCTGCCAGGGGTGTAAAGGCCACGGTGGAGTTCTCCTGGGGCGCTACCGAAGTCAAGGTTCCGCATCTGGTCGATGCTATAGTGGAGTTGACTGAAACGGGGCGCTCTCTTAAGGCCAATAATCTGCGCATTGTGGATGATATTCTTCAATCTTCTACCAAGCTTATTGTCAACAAGGAAGCCTGGCAGAACGAGTGGAAGCGAACCAAGATAGAAAATCTGGTGATTATGCTCAAGGGTGCCTTAAGGGCCGAGGATATGGTCGGACTTAAGATGAATGTTCCTGGAGATCGTCTGGAGGAGGTTATCAGCATACTTCCTGCTTTGAAGAAGCCGACCGTTTCTCAATTGGTCGGAAATAATTGGTACAGCCTGGATACCATTGTCAGCTCCAGGGTCGTCCGGGATATCATACCGCAATTGAAGCGGATGGATGCTCAGGGCATAGTGGAGTATCCTTTGAATAAAGTAATCGATTGAACAACGGGGTTGTAATCCGTATTTGGGGGTTATAACGGATGCATATAGACGATATGCTCAGAGAAATGGTGGAAATAAATGCTTCCGACTTGCATCTTAAGGTTGGGGAGCCTCCGGTTATGCGTATTCACGGTAAAATGAAGAGGATGACGCAATGGCCGGTATTGACTCCGGAGAGCAATAAAGAGCTCATCTACGCTATTTTAAATGATGAGCGCAGATCCAAGTTTGAAGAGACGCATGAGCTTGACCTTGCCCATGCAGTGCCTGGAGTTGCTCGTTTCCGTGTCAATGTCTTTCAGCAGAGAAATGTCATCGGAGCTGTTTTACGATTGATCCCTATCAAAGTGCTGACTATTGAAGACCTAAAGTTGCCGGAGGTTACCAAAGAGCTTGCCGATAAGCCGAGGGGCTTGGTATTGGTAACCGGGCCCACAGGTTCAGGTAAGTCCACTTCGCTTGCCGCTATGATAGATTATATTAATGATAGAAAGCGCGGCCACGTATTAACTATTGAGGATCCCGTGGAATTTGTACACGCAGATAAAAAATGCGTTGTGAACCAGCGTGAGTTGGGAGTGGATACGCATTCCTTTGCGGATGCATTGAAACATGCTTTACGCCAGAACCCCGATGTTATTCTGGTTGGTGAGATGCGTGACCTGGAGACGATATCTTTAGCAATCACCGCGGCTGAGACCGGGCACCTGGTATTTGGAACGCTGCATACTACTGACGCAGCTCAGACTATCGACCGCGTTATAGACGTTTTTCCTCCTGAGCAGCAGGAACAGGTGCGAGCGCAGCTGGCTATTACGTTGCAAGGGGTTATATCTCAGACGCTCTTGCCTCGCAAAACAGGCGGGCGAGTGGCTGCTTTTGAGATAATGGTGGCTACTCCGGCTATACGAAGTCTGATACGTGAAGGTAAAACTCACCAGATGTACTCCATTATCCAGACTGGTGGTGAGTATGGCATGGTCAGCCTGGATCAGTATCTCAGGGACCTGGTGGTAAATGGCGCTATCGAAGCAGAGCATGCTTTGGCCAAGAGTTCCAACCCGGCTGAGTTTGTTCATCTGCTACGCCAGGCTACCGGCGGGCTGGCTATCGGGGCCAAATAAGGAGGGTGCATGACTATGGTTTTAGATGATATATTGAGAAATGCCGTGGAAAGGGATGCATCCGATGTTATTCTCAAGGCCGGCTGCCCACCGATGCTCAGGATTTACGGCGAGCTCGTCTCTTCCGAGTTCGAGATGCTCGATAACGATAAATGCCGCACACTTATATATAGTATTTTGAATCCCGAAAGACAGGCGCGCTTTGAACGTGATTTGGAACTGGATCTGGCCTATAGCATAGAGGGACTGGCCAGGTTCCGTGTTAATGTCTTTCAACAGAGAGAGACTATAGGCGGTTGTTTTCGTGCCATACCTTTGAGGATAAAGACTATGGAAGAGTTGAACCTGCCTCAGGTCTGTGCCGACCTGGCAATGAAGCCCAGAGGACTGGTCCTGGTAACCGGTCCTACAGGTTCAGGCAAGACCACTACTCTGGCCGCTATGCTTGATTATCGTAACGCTCAGGAGGCCTGCCATATAATGACTATGGAGGACCCGGTGGAGTTTGTCTATCAGGATAAAGAGGCGCTTGTTAATCAGCGTGAGTTAGGTGAAGATACGTACTCCTTTTCTGCCGCTCTGCGCGCGGTTCTGCGGCAGGACCCCGATGTTATCCTTGTAGGCGAGATGAGAGATTTAGAAACTATATCTCTGGCGATCACCTCGGCTGAGACCGGGCACCTGGTATTTGGAACCCTGCATACTACTGATGCAGTTCAAACCGTCGATAGAATTATCGACGTTTTCCCCATGCACCAGCAGGCCCAAGTCCGGATGCAGCTTTCGGTTAACCTGCTGGGTGTCATTTCACAGATGCTCTGCCGCAAGGCTGGCGATAAAGGGCGCGTAGCGGCCTTTGAAGTCATGATAGCCAGTTCGGCCATACGCAACATGATTCGTGAGGCTAAAACGCATCAGATAGCCTCCATGTTGCAGACCGGCAGCAAGCTGGGTATGATGACGCTTGATCAGTGCCTTCTTGATCTCTGTAACAAGGGCCTTATTACTAAGGAAGAAGCGTTGTCCAAGGTTCATAACCCGCAGGCATTTGAACAGATGCTGGCGCAAGTTTAAAGTTGAGCAAGCTATGCATATAGATGAACTGCTGAATTTAATGGTGGAGCACAAAGGATCGGATCTGCATATAAAAGCCGGTGTTCCACCTGTAATACGTATCAATGGTCAGCTGGTGACTGCCGGTAACGAGCCGTTATCTCCTGATACTACTCTGGCGCTTGCCGGGAGCATGCTCTCGGCAGCGCAACGGCGGAATATGGAAGAGGGCTGTTACGAGATGGATTTGGCCTATAGTATAGAGAATCTGGCTCGTTTCAGGGTAAATATCTTCAAACAGTGCGGCACGGTGGAGATAGCGGTTCGTATGGTTCCCATAGAGGTGCCGGCGCTCGAGGCTTTGGGGCTTCCTCCAATAGTTAAGGATCTGACCAGACATAACCGAGGTCTGGTGCTGGTAACCGGGCCTACCGGTTCAGGCAAATCCACTACTCTGGCAGCCATGATAGAGCAGATAAATATCAGTAGATCGTGCCACATAGTGACCATTGAAGACCCCATAGAATTTCTTTATAAGGATAAGAAGAGCCTGGTAAGCCAGCGGGAGATAGGTCTGGATACCGATTCATTCGCTTCGGCGTTAAAGCATGTCCTGAGACAGGACCCGGATGTTATCCTTATTGGTGAGATGCGGGATCCGGAAACTATAGCTACAGCCATTACCGCTGCTGAAACCGGCCATTTGGTTTTAAGTACTTTGCATACGGCCGATGCGGCTCAAACACTGGACCGCATAATCGATGTCTTCCCTTCCGGCCAGCAGATGCAGATCAGGCTGCAACTGGCTAACAATCTACAAGGCATTATCTCACAGCGGCTGCCGGCTAGGAAAGACGGCAGCGGGCGTGCCCTGGCTACGGAGATACTTATAGCTTCGCCCACAATTAGGGATATGGTTCTTGAGAAAGCATCCGCCAGAACTATATACGGAGAGATACAGAAGGGTTCTTTTCATGGCATGCATACGCTGAATCAATCTCTGGTAGAGCTTTGCAGGCAGGAAATCATCACTTATGAAGAGGCATTATCCCAGGCGGATAATCCCAGGGAGTTTGATTTGAATATGCGGGGTATATTCAGCGGCAGCGGTACGCAGGATGTTTTGCGGGAGTCAAGACATTGAAAATCTCACGGAATATTGCCGTTTATCTTCATTGTCTGCTGATATTAGCAGTTCCGTTAACTTTTTTCAGACGGCCGATATTCGCTTTTTTGATACCCAAGTTGCTGATATTTTCCAGCCTATTCAGTTTAATTATGGTAACTCTGGCCTGGTTTTTTTTGTCAAGCACAAAGGCGCAGAGACATAAAGAGGTTACATCGGAAAAGCTTCAGATTTCGGACTTCCCACATTCTCTAGCCGCGCTGCTGCAGAGAATAGGCAGGTCGCCGTCGATCATGACGGTCCTGTTGTTGCTGCAGGTCTTCAGTTTAGTGTTATCCACCGTATTCTCCGTCAAGCCTTCGTTATCATGGTATGGAAGCGATATTCGCAGTTTGAGCCTGCCGACGGCCATAAGCCTGATTGCACTCTTCTGGACCGTGACTTTGGCTGTACAACGGCGGGAGCAGGTGATATCCCTGCTTAAGACCTTTGCCATGGCAGGTTTTTTGCTTTCTATCTTTGGTATGGTCCAAAGATTTTTTCCTGATTTGGTAGGCTTTGAGCAAATTTACGGACCTCGTATTTATTCTACCATTGGAAACCCTGAATTCCTCGCCAATGTACTCCTTTATTGTATCTTTCTGAACTTGGGATTATACTTTTACGTCGGGCATCGTGTGGAAAAAGCCTTTTATATATTTTCTTTTATCCTGACAGCGGCTGTTCTTGTTGCTACTTATACCAGAGGGGCCTGGATAGGAGCCTTCGCCGGGGTCTTGTTTTTTATCATAGTGCTAGCGGCAGGGCGTAATAAAGAGAAGATGAACCCTGGTAAAAGCATAAACCGGCTTAAAGCGGCGATGGTGGTGCTTCTATTGATAGCGTTGTTTATGGCCGGCTTAAAGACATCCGGTTTATCGCAGGGAATAATGAATCGCCTTCAGGATCCCTTTACAGTCAGAGTCAGGCTTCTATTGTGGCGCGATTCACTGGCGTTGGTGAAGCAGTCTCCCTTATTCGGTTCAGGGCATGAGGCTTTTCGTGTGGCTTTTGCTCCGCTTAAATCGCTGGAGCTGGCCAGGCTTGAGCCTGGGACCAACTATGATAATCCTCACAATAATTATCTGGCTTATTTAGCGAACTACGGTTTTTTCGGTCTCCTGGTATATCTGACGGTAATTGCTGTTTCCATACGCAGAATTTTTGTTTTTATATCTCTGCAGCGATCTCGGGGAGGTTTGGCTCTGGCTACTTCGATAGGAGCCTCCTTCATAGCGGTATTAGTTCATAATCTGGCCAATTTCGATATTCTTACCACCCTGGCCTACTTCTATCTCTATATCGGGGTAATAGAACTTTACTGGCGGTTTTCTTTAGGGCCCTCAGCATCTCAGCGCCTAAATTTGCAAATGTGCCCAAATGCTGAACAACTTGCTCAACAATCGATAGCTAATGTTGCAAGCGGTCAAGGCGAGCATGCTTCACTTCCGGATAATCACCCCGCACTCCAGGCTTCTAAAGATGCAAATGTAGCCAGAGATTTGAAGGGCGCACTTCTCAAACTGCTGGCGCTATGCCTGCTTCTTCCGGCGGCTGTTAATATTTTATCCGTATACAGAACATACCGGGGTTATTCCAGCATGTGGGCGGCAGATTCTCTGGCAAGCGAAGGACAGCTTGAAGCTGCCGTCAAGCATAATCGGCAGGCCGTAGCTTATCTGCCTAAATCGGGCCGTGGATGGCTCTCGCTGGGACAGAATTATTTCAAATTAGCTGAAAAGAAGAGGGATAAAGCTTCTGTCTGCCGGCAGTTATTGAAGGACGCAGTGGA
>JAQUEL010000002.1 GCA_028685295.1 bacterium | reverse complement strand
TACCTGCTGTGGTATAATACGGAGAAGCCCCATCGGGGCTTGCCGGACAAGCAGCCTCCACTGCGCTATCTGCTTGCTTCTGCCGGCTTGGAATTACAACAGTCCAATATGTTATGGACCTCTACAACAGCTTGACAGGAGATAGGCCTCTACATATAATAATTAAGTTATGAAAAGCACATGAGGAGGGATCATCGATGCCGACGTACGGCTACCGATGCAGCGAATGCGGTCATGAATTTGAGATTTTTCAGAAGATGACCGATGAACCATTAAAGACATGCGAAATCTGTTCCGGTCCGATTCAGCGCAAGTTTTTTCCTGTAGGCGTAGTTTTTAAGGGATCAGGTTTTTATGTTACAGATAACCGTAAAAGAGAAGAAAAAGGCTCTTTGGAAGCTGCTTGTCCGGCCGGAGGCTCCGGCCCTGCGTGTGATGGTTGCTGTAAAGCTAAAAACGGGAACCAGTAGTTATTGCCGGCTGCAATGACTACTGGACCTTCATCTCTGCCAATCGTGGATGAAGGTTTTTTTATATTCGGCGGCTATTTGGGTTATGGGAGGGAATTGTGAACGATATAAATGAACATCGAAACGAAGAGTATTTGCCGAATGAAAGCCAGTCCGTATCAGGAGATGTACCGGCAGTGAAGATCTGGGAGCAGGTCAATCAATTGGCTGAGTTGCTGGCCGAGAGCGATCTGTCCGAGATCGAACTCAAACAGGATGACAGGATCATACATCTTGTTCGGCGCAGAGCGACGGCCTATCCGGGAATGATGAATTATCCACCTGTAGAGGAAAAGCCGGCAATATATCCGGCTACTGGTGAAAAGGTTGAGCCTACCGGGCATATGGAAGAGAATTTATTGCAGATTACCGCTCCCATGACTGGTGTTTTCTACTCCGCTCCATCGCCTGAAGAGCCTCCATTTATCAGGCCTGGAGATATAGTCAATCCAGGCGATACGGTCTGTTTGTTGGAGGCCATGAAGATATTTAATGAGTTGACGGCCGATGTTCGGGGCAGGGTAGTGCAGGTAATCGTCAACAATGGGGAATTGGTAAAGAATGGGCAGCCGCTGATCTTGCTTGAGCCTGTATAATAGCAATAAATGTGATTTTATGTTTTGAACTCGAGATAGGAGAGGCTTCTATGGAAATGTTTTTATCGCAACGGGCCGTAAACTTAAGTCCATCACCGACTATGATTATAGATGCTAAGGCTAAACAGATGAAAGCCGACGGCATAGATATTATTGGTTTTGGTGCCGGCGAACCCGATTTTGATACGCCTCAACATATTAAATACGCGGGAATTAAAGCCATAGAGGAAGGCTTTACCAAATATACGCCTGCTGCCGGAACTCTGGATTTACGAAAGAGTATCTGCAAGAAGCTGCAGAAAGATGATGACCTGGAGTATGAACCATCACAGATAGTGGTATCCAACGGGGCCAAGCATTCTCTCTATAATGCTATGCAGGTTCTGATCAATGATGGCGACGAGGTTATTGTTCCTGCTCCTTACTGGGTCAGTTACAGCGAACAGATAAAGCTATGTGGCGGTGTACCGGTAATAGTGAATACGGATGCTTTACAGGAGTTTAAAATATCGCCGAAACAACTTAACGCTGCAATAAGCTCCAGGACCAAAGCCGTGATTATAAACAGTCCTGCGAACCCGACGGGGGCAGTCTATAATTCTTTGGAGCTTGAGGCTCTGGCTGAGGTTATAGTGCGGCGTGATATACTCTGCATTTCTGATGAAATTTATGAGAAGCTCATTTATGAAGGGGAACATATCAGCATCGCCTCTTTAGGCACAGCGATCAAACGCTTGACTATTGTTATTAACGGTTTGTCCAAAAGCTACAGCATGACAGGTTGGCGTATAGGCTATGCTGCTGCCGAAACTGAAATAGCCGTTGCCATGGCTGATTTACAGAGCCAGACGACATCGAATCCCTCCTCTATTTCGCAGATGGCCGGCCTGGCGGCTTTGGCTGAAGAGCCCAGTGCTAGAATGATAGAGAGTTTCCGATGCAGAAGAGATTATATAGTGGATGCATTGAATTCTATTGAAGGGATAGAATGCCTTAAGCCGGCCGGTGCCTTTTATGTCTTTCCGAATGTATCCGAGTTATTTGGAAGAGGCTATGGCGATAGAACGATAAAATCTTCTTCGGATCTGGCTGAGTATTTATTGGAGAATGCCGGCGTGGCGGTTGTGCCGGGCTCAGCTTTCGGAGACGATAATGGCATCAGGCTCTCCTATGCAACCTCCATGAATAATATCGAGGAAGGATTAAGACGGATAGCTGAGGCAATTAAGCGGCTTAGGGTTTAGGGATTTAGCTGTTTAGGAGAACGAGAGAACGTAAAGGCGAAATAATCTGCCCGAACAGCTAATTACAGGAGGATTATAGATATGCCGAAGATTTATTTTATTGATGTAACCAACAGGGATGGTGTTCAGACATCTCGTCTGGGACTGGCCAAGTTGCAAAAGACAGTGTTGAATATGTATCTTAACGATATGGGAATATTTCAGAGTGAGTTTGGATTTCCTACCACCAATCATGAGACCAATTATATAAATGCCAATCTGGAATTGGTTCGTAAAGGCGTGTTAGTGCCAATCAGGCTGGAAGGCTGGGTACGGGCTATAGTACCGGATGTAGAAGAAGCGTTTCGTCGTACGGATATAGAGCATCTCAATCTCTCTATCTCCACCTCGGAGCAGATGACTGTAGGCAAGTTCCAGGGGCGCATGACCAGGCAGGATATTATAGATAAAATGGTTGCTGCAGTTCAGGTCGCTCGGGCCAAAGGGGCTAAGAGTATCGGCGTCAATGCGGAAGATGCTTCCCGTACAGATGACGAATTTCTGATCCGGTTTGCCCTGGCCGCTCGTGAGGCCGGAGCGGATCGTATCCGCTACTGCGACACGTTGGGGTGCGATTCTCCTTTCAGCATTTACGATAAGATAAAGCTTCTGGCGCAGGAGGTGCAGATACCTATCGAATTGCATTGCCATAATGATCTGGGCATGGGAGTGGCCTGCTCTGTTGCCGGAGCCATGGGAGCTATTGATGCCGGAGTGGATGCTTATATCAATACTACGGTCAACGGTATGGGAGAGAGGGCTGGTAACGCAGATCTGGTAGCTGTCATTGTGGCCCTGAAATACGGTAACTATTGCAAGGATAAATACGAGATGGATTCCCGAATAGATCTCTCACATGCCTGGAAGATCGCTAAATATGCTTCCTATGCTTTTGGAGTGCCAATTTCAATAAATCAGGTAGCTGTAGGAGCTAACGCCTTTGCCCATGAATCGGGTATTCATGCTGATGGTGCATTGAAGGACCGACGTAACTACGAGCTCTTTGATTTTGAGGAATTAGGACGGGGAGAACCGGAGATAATAGAGACCGGCCGTATGATCACCGTGGGTGAATATGGCGGCATTAAGGGTTTCCGTAATGTCTATGAGAAGCTGGAGATAGAATTCCGGAATGATGAAGAAGCTGCTAATATTCTGGAGTTGGCTCGCTATGCCAATGTCCATACACAGAAGCCGCTGACGGACTCGGAATTGCGCTTCATTGCCAAATATCCTGAAATAGCCAGGAAAGTGATGACGGTTACGCCATAGAGAAGCAGTTTTAATAGAGTATAAATAATGCTTATATTGAGATATAATATTGTGTGAGCGCATTAGGAGGGAGGGTTCGGCTTGTTTAGACGAAGGATTTCTTCTTTTCTGTTACTGTATCTGTTGATTATGTGTTTTGCCGGTTGCGGCAAGCCGCCGGAACCTCCTACCGCCGAGAGATTATTCGACGCTGTCAAACATACCGGCAGATCGAGGGTCGCTAGATTATTGCGTGCTGATAAAGAGCTGGTTTATGCTAGAAACAGGGAGGGAGAAACACCGCTCCATTTTGCAGCTGCCAATGGTGATAGAAAGATCGTTGCCATGCTGATAGAGGCAGGCGCCAATGTTAATGCACAGACTAAAGATGGATGGACTCCTCTGCATATGGCTGCGCAGGTAGGACATAAGCATATTTGTGAAATGCTTATAGATAAGGGAGCATATGCCAAAGCCTATAACAATTATGGCGAGACGCCGCTTTACTGGGCCGCCTGCCTGGGGCGGAAAGAAACAGTAATGCTTTTGCTAAGTAGAGGCGCAGATATAAATTGTAAGAGTAAGAGTGGCGAAACTCCGCTTCATGCTGCAGCCAGATTCGGTTACAAAGAAACCGTGGAATTTCTTCTGCACAAGGGTGCCGATGTGAACGCCAGAAATATTCTTGGGGAAACACCTTTGCGTGCAGCGGAAGATAAAAAGCTGAATGAGATAGTGGCTATTCTTAAGAAGCATTGATGCTTTCTATAACTAATTTGATTTTCTTTTTGACAACGTTTAAATATCCTAAACTTAAATATCCGATTACGACCTTGAGTAATTAAAGGATTCTGTCGTAATACATAGAATATGTACAATATGACATCTATGACATATGAGGGAGAGTATGAAAAGCATTAAGCCGATTAAGCGGGTAAGCCTTACTTCGCAAGTAATTGAACGGATAAAGGAGTATATCCGAGATAATGATTTGCAGCCGGGAGATATGCTGCCTCCTGAGGCAGAGCTGTCAAATATGATGCAAGTTGGCAGGCGGGTTGCCAGGGAGGCGCTGAAATCACTTGAAACTATCGGTGTGATAGAGTTAAAGGTTGGCAAGGGAATTCTTATCTCGGAATTTGATTATAATAACCTTACTAAACATCTGTTCTTTTCTCTCTCCCGGAATGATGAAAATCTGAAAGACCTTGTAGAAGCGCGGCTTGCGCTGGAACTGGCTGCCATGCATGTATTAATTAATAAAGCTGGGAAAAAAGATATCGAACGCCTTGAAAGAGCTACCGCTATGCTGGCGGATGCTACATCTTCGGAAGAGCATATAAAAGCAGACCTGGCATTTCATGAGGACCTGATAAAGATTACCGGCAATAATTTTCTGATAGAATTCAGCTACGTGTTAAAACAGTTCTTTATTCTTACAACTCGTGAAATCAAATTAGACCTTGATAGCCATAAAAAGGCCGCGGCCTCTCATAGGACAATAATAGAGGCTCTGAAGAATAAGAACAGGGATGCTTTGATAAGATCAGTTCGGGAGCATCTGGAAATTTATAAAGATCGTATTTGCATCTGAAAGGAAAGAGATAATTGCAGCCGGAGAAGTTCATGCTGGGAGTTAATTACTGGCCCGGCAAATACGGTGTAAATATGTGGGAGAGCTGGGACGAGGACGTCATAGCTAAAGACTTTAAAGGAATTAAGGATTTAGGTTGTGATATAGTTAGATGCTTTTTAAAATGGGATGCTTTTCAACCGATAAAGGAGCATACAAGAGGAAACAAGTGTATAGAGATCACTATGCGTAACAATGAATGCATTACTCCGGTTGAATGCCCGGAAATGATCGATGCCTGCATGGTAGAACGTTTTGATAGGCTTCTACTCATTGCCAGGGAGAATGGCCTTAAATTGATCATAGCTCTCATGGTTGGCTGGATGAGTGGTGTGCTTCTTGACACTACGTGGAGAAAGAATCGCAATATCTGGACGGACTCCTTTATGCTTAAGTGGCAGCTTGCATTTTGCCGGTATTTTGCCCGCAGATACAGCAGCAATGAGGAGATAAAGTACTGGGAACTGGGCAATGAACATAATTGTTTTATGCCATGCCCTGAACGTGATGCAGCATGGACATGGCTTAACATGGTAACAAGCGAACTACGGCTATACGATAAAAATCATGAAATCGCTTCAGGAATGCATAGTTTGCGAGCGATCAAAACGGATAATGCCAAGTGGCTGATTCCTGATAACGGCAAGTTTTTTGATCTATTAACGGTACATACATATCCCATATTTACTCCTGGATGCAATATGGACAGGAAGACGGATATGCGTGCAAGTATGCACTCATCAGTTGAAACTCTTTATTATGAAGGCCTTGGCAAAAAACCTGTATTATGTGAGGAAACCGGGAATCTGGGTGATAGCTTCCTATCCGAAAAAGAGACGGCTAGATTTCTTCGCCTTAAGTTGTATAGTCTTGCAGCCAATAATAGCCGAGGCTGTTTATGGTGGTGTTACAGCGATTTTGATTGCCTGGATATGATACCTTATAGATGGGTACAGATGGAAAGTGACAGGTTGGGCCTAGTGGATATAGACGGCAATAAAAAGCCTGTGGCGGAAGAGTTCGGCAGATTTAAAAGAGATATGGCTGCTATAGGAGGGCATCTGCCGGAAACGAAGAAGAAGGCTGCGATAATCGTGATGGACGAAAGCATTAATGATAACTGGATGCTTTATTTCAATACTGCCATTCTCTGTAAGCAGGCAGGGTTGGAAATAGATTTTATATATGCATATGATAAGTTTGATGAATACAAGCTGCTGTTATGTCCATCTGTAGAAGGAACCAGCAATTACCGTCTTAATAACTGGTTTCGCATAATCGAGCATGTCAAGAAAGGTAATTACTTATATGTTTCGTATAACGGTGGGGCTCTTACAAGGTTTGAACAGATTTTCGGTGCTGAAGTAATTGAGCGTCGTGCATTTGAGCATAATTACTATCCGTTATCGCCTGTTGAGAGTGCAAAGGATTTAAAGGATACGAGCATTTCGTACGATTATTCCCCGGAATTTATGGTGGATTTATCAATAACCTCTGGAAAAGTCCTTCTACAAAGAGCTGACGGCAGTCCGTCGTTTATAGAACACTCTCTGGGACAGGGGAAAACGTTCTTTTTCTCTGAACCGGCGGAGTACGCTTTATCTCGTAAGCCATACGCCTTTGATGGAGACGAGACATACAGGATATATGAGTTCATAAAGCGAGAAGCGGGTATCGGTAATGATATTGAGATTTCCGGCGCTGCCAATGTAGAGAAAACCTTTCATCCCTTGTCTGAATCCTCAGGATATCTCATTTTAGTGAATTACTCCGGGGAGGATTGCCTGTTATCCGTGAATACTGTCGGAACCATAGATAGCATAGAACCGGTCGGCAATGCAAGCGATATAAAGATCTTTGAGGAGGATGGCATAAAAAAGCTGATGATGCCGGCCAAAGATGCAGGCATCTTTAAAGTATCCTTTTGACGCTCTTTCAGAGATAAATTTATGGATTATTCGGCTATGAAATATGAAAACGTTGTTACTGGAAAAGAAGGAATATTTTAATCGTTGTCGAATTAAGACAATATGACATATTTGCAGTGTAAATTCTATACGTGATTAAGGATGTTAAAGGGGATATTTGAATGAAATTACCACGATTATTTTTATTTGCGATTGTCACCATAATAGCTTTATTGTGCACAACGTGGTTTATAAATAACTCTTACGCAATAAAAAATGACGTGGAGTGGGATGTCGAATACTATGGCAATAAAATGCCTCAGCATCCTTGGGGTGGCAGCATAAGAGAAAAATGCTCTGCTGGGATAAAGGATAATAAGTTACATGTTATAGATAACGGCATAGAGGCGGGTCAAATGGTAAATTTCGCTTATGCGTGGAGCCTCTCTGCTTCGGATAAGCCCGTCATTGAAGTATCGTTAAAAGTGCTTTCCTGTACTGCTAGAGCTGCGGTTGTTCTTCTGCTGGCCAATGGTGAATACGATGAAGATCTGACTTTCCATACAGATAGAATCACTCTGGGGAAATCCGATTTATCTTATATGATGGATACGACCAATGCTTTTCACTGTTATAGAGTTGAAATAAGCGATAAAGATATAAAAGTTTTTGTGGATGGGAAGCTTGCCATTAACGGTATCGGAAAGTTTACGGGAAAAGCTCATCAGGGCAGAAACCAAATTTGCTTCGGTTCAATGTCAAGCAATGGTATAAGTGAAGCTCTCTGGGAGTATGTGAAGTTTCAAAAAGGCAGTAAGAGCATTGTAAAAAGAGGAACACTTGATGATAATGTAAAGGTGCTGAAAACACAGATTATTTATGAATCTAAATATGATATAAATTTTCCCTGGGCAACTCGTTTTTCCGATGAAGCCATCTGGTTGCGTTTCAGCGTCGGAAGCCATATGCGAACGGAAAGGGGCGGCCAGTTATGGTCACTCGATAATGGAAAGACATGGGAAACTCCCAGCATTCCATCGGAAAAATTCGAGGCCATGAGATTGTGCAAAATATCAGATAACGCTACGCTGGGCATCGGGGGCTGGGCAGAGAAAGCAACGGCAGATAGAACGTATCCCTTCCCAATTGTCAGGTATAATAATATTCGCGGGAGCGAAGATCCCAAGCTCTCACGCACAAGCGTTAATCTTCCCTGGAATATCGAGACCCTGAACATTCATCGTTCGTTGTTAAGAGCGGCGAATGGTGATTTGATTGCCAGCGCTTATGGCAAGGTTAAAGGCGAACGCCACTTCAGAGCATTTTGTATCAGGTCGCAAGATAATGGCAATACATGGTCTTACCTCTCAACCATTGCTTCTAATATTCCGGATCCGGTAGCTTTTTCTGAGGGTTATAACGAATCCGTAATTGTCAGGCTGGAGAATGGTAATTTACTCTCCCTGATAAGGACGGGCGGGCCTCTGATGCAAACATACTCAACGAATAATGGCCTGACCTGGGCAGAACCGGTCATGGTAAATGATTATGGGGTTGATCCTCATGCCCTGGTATTATCGAACGGCATACTCCTAGCCAGCTTTGGCCGGCCCGGCGTTTCGCTTCTGGTTGATCTGAACGGGCAGGGAAAGAAGTGGGACGGATTGGTTGATATTTATAAGGGATATGGTTGCGGTTATACGAGTATGGTGGAAATCGAGCCTGGGATGGTAATGCTTTTTTATACGGAAAGCGCCTTTATTGATAAGGGATTAGGGCATTTCCCGTTGAATCGTCTGATGGCAGCATATATTAAGGTGTCCAGATAAACTTCATTCCGGCACCGAAGGAGAAATAATTAAATGGAGGTATTAAAATGAAAAGAAGCGGTTTTACATTAATAGAACTGCTGGTTGTTATTGCTATTATAGCGATACTCGCAGCTATTCTCTTCCCGGTCTTTGGCAGAGCTCGTGAGCAAGCTCGTAAGGCTACCTGTCAGAGTAATATGAAGCAACTTGGTTTAGCCTTTGCCATGTACCTACAGGATTGGGATGAGACATTTCGCCATAGGAATTTGACCAACCCGCGCGGTCTGATGTCTGATTATGATTCCTATGTTAAGAGTACGGATGTATGGAAGTGTCCCAACTGGCCGAATTACACAGGTTATGGCACGAACCTGCAGTTGATTTCTAAATCGCGAGGCGTCAAGGACCTTGATCCGGCATGTCTGGCGGAAATTTCTTCTCCGGCACAGGTAATAATGATGGCCGAAGTAAACGAGGTCTGGAACGTAAGCGGCGTGTTTAACCAGTTCTATGGGGCTACTTCAGCCAATAGGAGCGTTAACGGCAGCAACAGGCACAGCGAGGGATGGAATTTCCTGTTTGTTGACGGGCATGTAAAGTGGTATCCGGATTATCGTGTAAATGTAAACTCATATACATGGGATGCACAAAATATCAGTACGAATATAGATTATAAATGATCTATAGATTCGTATAGTTATAGCTGAACATAAAGTTTGCTTGTTATCAATTCTAGTTGATTAGAGGTGTCATGATTTGACTCTAAAGAGCAGGTGGGTTTCCGTATGCCTAATAGCGGCAGCCTCTGTCTTTATGATCACAGCTTTCGGCTGTAGAGGTGGCGGCGGTTTTTCCGATAGTAATGTTGTTACGCTCTCTTTTGGCCTTAACGTTGAAACGCGGCATATCTACGAAGAGGTTAAAAAAGAGTTTGAAGCTTTAAATCCGGATATAAAGATAAAAGAAATGCCTATTGAAGGCAAGGAATATTACAAGAAGCTGCAGACAATGATAGCTGGTAATGAAGCTCCTGATATTATGTGGATGGGAATGGGCTTTGGGGAGTTTGCTATGCGAGGTGTTTTTATGCCGCTGAATAATTTCCTTGCCGCTGATTCCTCTGTTGATCTTGAAGGGATCAACCCTGCTATATTAGAGATGTATAAAACAAACGGAATGATATACGGATTGCCGTATGGAATCGATTATATGATGTTCGCTTACAATATGGACATCTTCGATAAAGCGGGAATGCCGTACCCTGATGAATCGTGGACAATTAAAGACATGGTTAAAGCAGCTAAAGTCCTTACGGTTCGGAAAGGCAAGCAAGCTGAGCAATATGGGTTTGCCGGCTCTATTACATTGTCGATGTTCGGCTTAACGTTACTTTCCGAAGATCTGAGCCGGTGTACCATGGATACTCCTGAGGCTATCGAGTATATAAAATTCCATGTTGATTTAATCCATAAATACAGGATTGTTCCCAATATATCGGTAGCACAGATGAGTAGTACAGAAGACCTTTTCATGACCGGCAGGCTGGCGATGGCTGCTCTACCTACATGGAGCATTGTTAATCTAAGTAAGAAAGTTGATAATTTTAAATGGGGCATAACGTTATTGCCGACTGTAAACGGCCATAGAGGGCATTGGGCCAGTTCCTCAGGCTTCTGTATGTATAAGAATGCAAAAAATAAAGAGGCTGCCTGGAGGGTCTTGAAACATTATACCAGCGCCAAATCCCTTATGGTAAAATCCTTTCCTAATACCATACCTGTCCGTAGTGATGTTCTGGAAGGTTGCCTGAAAAAGTATTCCGGTAACCCTATAGGCATAAAGGCACTCAAAGATGCTCTGCCTTATCTTATTCCTGATCCGAGGGTACCACAGATTAACCGCCTTATGGATATTGTGTATAAGAACATGGAAGCCGCTGAGCTGAGAGTGGTAACTCCTGAACAGGCAGCCAGGGATATTACCAAGGAATGCAATAACGTTCTCAAACAGGATCGGTAGCTATCTAGCCATTTTTACGACAACAAAAACGGCAAAATAAAAATTTGTGTGCTGTATTGTATGCATTAAGTATAAGCGCAGGCTGAAAGCCGGAAAGTATGGGGGATCGCTGCAAGTGGAAATAAATAAGGGCTCGAAGGATATCAATATCTATACAGGAAACGGTCCTTCTGAGATTGAACTGTTTGCTGCAAAAGAACTGCAACGCTATATCTCCATGCTTACGGGAGAGCCTCTGAAGATCAAAGATAGATGTGAATGTAGCAGCATTGAGCAGCGCATATATGTTGGTACGCAGACAAAGCATTCACTGTCGGATAAAGCACTATGTATGTTGAAGACGGGAAGCACTCCTCTCCAGCCTCAGGAGTATCTACTGCAGTGTCAGAAAAATGACTTATGGCTTCTTGGTGGCGACGATGTTTCTGTGCTTTATGCAGTATATGAGCTACTGGAGAGCATCATAGGGATCAAGTGGCCATTTCCTGGCAAAACGGTTCTGCCGGAGGCTGTAACCTTTCATCTGAGCAATTTCAGCTATCGTTACGGTCCTGCAGCCTTTCGGCATAGGGCTTTGACGGACTACTCCATGTCTCCGGAAGACGACATGCTCGATATGATTGATTGGATGGCTAAGAATAGGTTTAATGTTCTTATGCTGAACGTAAACCTTGGATTTAAGGGAAGGGAGAAGAGGATTGCAAAGGCTTGCAGAAAGCGTGCTATAAAGATAGAAGCCGGACATCATAGTTTTTCTTTTTGGGTTTCTCCGGAGAAGTATTTCCAAACAAACCCGGAGTTCTTTTCTCTTGTATCAGGAGAAAGGAGCGACAAGGGGCAACTATGCTTGACAAATGAAAAGCTTTTACAGCTCTTTGTTGACAATATAATCTC
Source organism: bacterium (assembly GCA_028685295.1). GTDB lineage: Bacteria > UBP13 > UBA5359 > UBA5359 > UBA5359 > UBA5359. The sequence goes on along the minus strand of JAQUEL010000002.1, from coordinate 76,731 downwards.
TTTCATAAAAGAAAATCCCGAAGTTGATACAATAGGCCTTTATCCTAACGATTTCTTCGGATGGTGTGAGTGCGAAAGCTGCAGCCGTATGGATGATAATGCTAATTCAGAAACCGGGATGGTGTATGGTAAAGCAGCAGGGAACCTGCCCTGGGCTGGAAAAAAGAAAGTATCAGAGGTATATTTTGCCTTTGTAGGCAAAGTCGTTGCCGGAGTAAGCAAAGTATTTCCAGATAAGAATTTTTCATGTCTTGCATACCTTAATTATATCTTTCCGCCTCAAAAGACAGTTTTATCTGAGAGAACCAAGGTGGCTGTAGCTCCATTTAAGCGTTGTATGCGGCATCCTTTGCATGATGATAAATGCGTAACCAACTCATTTTACAACGATATTCTTTGCGACTGGCGTAAAGTGCATCATGGCGAGTTAATAAAATTTGAATATTACACATTGCCTGATTATATGTCGCTGTTTTATCCCACGTGGAATCTCATGCAAGAGGAATTATCTTGCCTTGCCAATAAGGGGATTGAAGGTTTTGTTGTAGAGTATAAAACTGAGCAGTTGGGACTGTACAGTATATTGTTATACATTCTCGGTAAGTTTGCTTTTCATAGCAAGAGTAGTGTTGAAAGCGTAATTAGGGATTACTGTGAAGTATTGAAAGATCGTACTGCCAGAGAAACCTTGTTTGCATATATTTGTGAACTGACAAAAATCGGCTTGGAGGAAGAGGAATGCATCCCCTATTACGATGCCCGCTTTCTACAAAGTCCTAAATGGGAAAAGTTATTTTCATCATATGCTGAAAAGTTGAAAATGGTTGCTATTGAAAAGGAGCATACTCAAGATAGAGAAATTATCGAACGCTTCTACTTGAATATTCAACATATGTTAAATATTCAAGAGCTTATGAAACAGATAGCCTTGGTGGAAAAAAGCAAAGAGAGTAATATAGCACAAACACAGAGAGATAATGATAAAGCAATCGAAAGCATGGAGAGAGTGAGCAAATTCGTTAAATGTGCAGGAAGCATTTATGGCGATATATTTGATGATACATATAAACAAGCGACAAATTACCTGACGAGGTTAATCAAATGAGATTTTCCATTATTTTACGAGCGTTAATAATGTTGCTGCTTTTCTCTATCCCGGGTAAGGCGACAGCCTATAGTATAAGCGTCACCGAAGGTCCGGCTTTGCCGCAGGGTAGAGGTGCGCATGCTGCCGGTGTGCTTGGCGATAAAATGGTTGTTCTTGGTGGTACCAACTGGAACGAGAAGCGTACTGAAAAGCACTGGCTTAGTGATTGCACAATATATCTTGACGGCATTTGGCAACAATCTCTTTCCTTTCCGATAGGAAATGGTGAGAGCATGTACTGCCATGATGGGCAGGCCATATATATAGCTGGAGGAAGAAATGATGCAGAAGTATTCAGGGATGCCTATCGATTGTGTCTGATAGCGGGAAAACTTCTTGTTGATAAACTACCTCCTTTACCTGTAGCGATTCATGGAGGGGCAGGTGTTGAGCTGAATGGCAAATTCTATGTTTCCTGTGGATTTAATAAAGAGGGGCGGCAGACTAGTGATTTATGGTCGCTTGATATAGCAAAGCCTAATGCCGGGTGGCTGCGATGCCGGCCATTACCCGGATGCCCCAGAGCTTATCCGGCACTGGCGGCATCCGGACAGTACCTCTATTTATTGGGTGGATATGCCCGGTTACAGGAAAATACTATGTGTTTGCAGGATGCTTATCGTTACGATTCACAGAGCAATGAATGGAAGTGCTTACCGAACCTGCCTTGGCCCGGTTATGCCTGGTCTGCGGCCGCAATTGATGACAACTATATATTGCTTGCCGGAGGAGCTGCATATGGAAATATCTCCAAGGATATATGGTTGGTAAATACGCAGGATATGTCAACACAAAAGCTGGGAGAGGCTATAATTCAGACTTGTACAGCTTCTTTGGTGAAAGTTGATAATAAAACCTGGTGGCTTCTCGGTGGAGAGCCTGATGTTAATAAGAGTAGAACCAATAAAGTGACGGTTATTAAGCTTAACGATTGAATGTTAAGGTGCCGGCCTTGGGCCTGCGAGCTTTGATTCGGCAAGCACTAAAGGTACAGATCTGTTTATAAATGAGAAGCGCTTTCTTAGATATTTCTAAAGAATAATAGATGCACCCCTGGAGAGGAGATGTATCTGATGTCTCAAATGTGTGGCGGCAGAGTGGATTGTATGCTATGATATAAACGATTTTATAAAACTCGGATGTCAGGGAAAGCGGTGTGAAGCCGCTGCAGCCCCCGCTACTGTAACCGGGAACGACAACCGCAAGCAAGCCACTCTATTCTATTGAGGAAGGCGCGGCTGGTAGGGTGATCCGGAAGCCAGGAGACCTGTCTGAGTTGCAGAGACATCACTTCGGGTGGAAGCGGGTGCTTTTTTTGTTGCCCGCCAAGGGAGGTTTTTCTTGTGTGGGGATAATTTTGCCAGAGAGACCGGTCATATGGCCGCTGCTTTCGGCCTCAAGTTCAACATTTCCTTTAACTTTGATCCTTGCTATTAACGGAGCACATAAATGAGAGACGGACGGCATATAAATCTGTTTCTGATGGTTTCACTGGCGTTGCATATATTATTATTGGCCGGCTTCAGGATATCTTCGCAGGAGCGGGAGCGACCAGTGCCTGATACTATCACTTTTCAATTGGATATAAGCCGGCCGGAACTATTGCCTGAGCCTGTAAATAAAACTACCGAAACACCGGGTTTTACTCCGAAGCAGGTATTACCGCCGGCTTCCATAAGTCGGATGACAGACCAGCCTGTATCTGCAAGAAGGATCTCTTCCGTTTCAGGGTACAGATTAGGGCCCGATAGCGGCACGAATATAAATACCGGTATCAGGACAGGTATAGCTGTTCCTGTGATAGCCGGCTTTCAAGCACAGGAGACCGGCTTGCAGGCACCCGTAGCCGGCTCCGGAGTGATGGAGCTAAGACTGTCAGCCGGTGAGTCTGAAGATGCCCATATCGGCAAGCCGATGGTACATGGGCAGAGGGATGAGAGGGACGGCTCTCAGCAGAATAATGGCGGCAAGGCTGCTCCTGGTGAAATAGAATCACCTGAATTCAGGCTTCCCTCTCTGGTAAAAGCCTCGGTCAGCTCCAGGGTTGAGCCGGTATATCCACTGGAGGCACGCCGTCAGGGGTTGGGGGGGAATGTCATGGTTCGTATAAAAATTTCCGATTCCGGCCGAGTGACGGCTGTGGAAATATTACGGTCTTCCGGCCAGGCTTCGTTGGATAAGGCCGCTTTGCAAGCTGCCCGACGTTGGCGCTTTGATCCTGCCCGACAAGGCAATGACAATATACCCGATGCCGTCACCGTTAATTTTAAGTTTGACTTACAGGCGAGAGATAAGAGATGAATACCTATTTGGAAGAAGGCATAAAGGCGCAGAGGCATAGAGGTGCAAAGGGTTTTAGAATACTTTTTCTTCTGCTCTCTCTCTCTCTCTTCCTGACAGGATGCCGCAGGACACCTCTTTCCAATGTTCCCGGCAGGGTCTTTACCGATGCCTTGGAACGCAGGGTCACTTTGCCGGATCATCCTGAAAGAATAGTATCTCTGGCTCCTGCCACGACCGAGGTTCTTTACGCTCTTAACCTTGGGGAACGTATAGTAGGAGTAACGGATTATTGCAATTATCCATTGCAGGCGGCAGGGGTAACTCGTGTGGGCGGTTATACCAATCCCAACCTAGAGAGGCTTTGCTCCTTGAAGCCGGACCTTGTTTTGGCTATGCATGGCATATCCAAGAGTGTAGTGGGGCAGATAGAGAGAGCAGGGTTGACAGTAGTTACTCTTCATCCCACCGATCTGGAAGGGCTTTATAATATGATAAAAGATATAGGGTATATTACCGGCAACAAGGTGGAGGCAGTAACGCTATGTCTTTCATTGCAGAAGCGCCGGCAGGCTGTATCCGACATGGTTGCTGAAGCATCTCATCCATCGGTTTTTTATGTTATCTGGGATGAGCCGCTATTTACTGCCGGAAGCGGCACCTTCATCAACGATATAATTATTGCCGCCGGGGGGTGTAATATAGCGGCCGGTATGAAAGGCTATGCGCAGTTCAGCCGGGAGCAACTCTTAGCTAAAGACCCTGATATTATTCTTTATTCTGATAAAATAAAGCTTTGGGAGAAACTGAAACGGGATAGAGTATGGTGCCGTCTCAAAGCGGTGCGTAGCGGCTGCATATATCCTTTAAATGAGGATAAAATATCCAGGCCCGGTCCCAGACTGCTTGACAGCTTGGAGGAAGTAGCTTCGCTTATTCATCCTGATCGTGACAGAAAGGCAAGGTAATGCGTTTTTCCTACAGAACGTTTATCTTTATATTGCTGATAGCTTTGGCTGCGGCGATTGTCATGGCCGTATTGCTGGGAGCTGTCCGCATATCTCCGAGCGATATTCTGCATATTCTGTCAGGCCGGGCCGGCAATAGCGGCAATGCCGCTATTGTTTGGGGGCTGCGGATGCCTCGCATCGTTCTGGCGCTGCTGGTGGGAGCTTCCCTGGGAGCAGCGGGCATGGTGTTGCAGGCCGTTTTTCGCAATCCTTTGGCCGATCCTTATATCGTAGGCATATCCTCCGGAGCTTCTCTAGGAGCAGCGCTTATCCTTGTTCTTGGCTTGTCTGGGCCGGTTCTGGGCCTGGACCCGTTACCTTTGGCTGCTTTTATTGGGGCTCTGGGTGCGGCCTGGACAGTATATATGCTCTCCTGCAAAGACGGCAGAATATCCATCTATACTCTGCTGCTGGCCGGGGTGGCCGTCAGCGCTCTGATATCCGCCCTGACCTCCTTTATCATGATTATGGGACGGCGTGATCTGCAGGCGATCTTCTTTTGGATCATGGGCGGCTTTTACTCGGCCAATTGGAAGCAGGTGCTGTTGATAGCGCCTTATGCGGTTGCCGGCATAGTTTTGATATGGTCTTACTGTCGGGACCTCAACGTTATGCTGATGGGCGATGAGGAGGCACAACACTTGGGCCTGGATGTGGAGAAGACCAAGCGTATTCTGCTGGCTGTAACCTCGCTGCTGACGGCGGCAGCCGTTTCGGTGAGCGGTATTATAGGCTTTGTGGGCCTGATCGTACCGCATGCCGCCAGGTTGCTGATTGGACCGGATCATAGGCGCTTGCTCTGGGGTTCTCTCTTGCTGGGCGCGTTGGTTATGATCATCTCCGATATCCTGGCCCGGACCTTGTTGGCACCGTCCGAGGTGCCTGTCGGCCTTATAACCGCTATGCTGGGAGCCCCCTTTTTTATCTATCTTCTTTATAGGAGGGGAAGATGAGCCTGCTGGAAGTAAAAGGTATCGTTTGCGGCTACGGTGGCAAGCCGGTGCTTAACGGGCTATCGCTTACCGCTGACCGGGGATTGCTGACCGGCGTAATCGGCCCCAACGGCTCCGGCAAATCCACGCTGATCAAAGCCGTTTCCGGATTGCTGAGCTTAAGCAGTGGAGAGATATGCCTGGGCGGTCGCCGGTTGTGCAATTATACCCCTCGGGCTCTGGCCTGCTGCCTGGCCGTGCTGGCCCAGGATATTCATATCGAGTTTGAATTCACCGTCAGAGAGATAGTGGCTATGGGCCGTCATCCCTTTCTGGGCCGAGTGCAGCGTGAGGGCCTTTCTGATAAAGAAATAACGGAGCGGGCCATGGTGGAGACCGATACTTTGCATTTGGCCGATCGTTCTGTCACCACCATCAGCGGTGGCGAAAGACAGAGAGTCCTGCTGGCCAGGGCTCTGGCGCAGCAGGCCGAACTGCTGTTGCTGGACGAACCTACTTCTCATCTGGATATTCGCCATCAGGTTGGGACAGCTCGTTTGTTACGACATTTGGCGGCAGAGAAAGCCATAGCTGTGCTGGGTGTCTTTCATGATCTTAACCTGGCCGCCCGCATCTGTGACAGGCTGTTGTTGCTGTGTGACGGCCATGTCCTGGCCTGGGGCACGCCGGAAGAGGTGTTGACGCCTGATAATATCTATCGGACCTTCGGCATTCAGATCGTAGTGGAGCGTAGTCGCCATAGTGGAGCGCTGCTGGTGGAGATGCTTTAAAGTAATATTACCGCTGGAGTTTGCGATCTTGTTTTTGGGTATATCAGAGTAGATATATCTAATCTGATATATCTAAAATACGTAATTCAAGAGGAGGGAGCTATTATGGATGCTCAAAATATGGCCGAAGCAGTATCAATGCCGCGTATAGGAGATAAAGCTCCATCATTCAAAGCGATCACGACGCAGGGAGAGATAAATTTCCCGGAGCAGTATTCGGGAAGCTGGGTTATCCTCTTCAGTCATCCGGCTGATTTTACTCCGGTATGTACCTCAGAGTTTATAACCTTTGCCTCTATGGCAGATCGGTTTTCGGAGGCAAACTGCAAACTGGTCGGGCTTTCTGTAGATGGTCTTTACAGCCATATAGCCTGGCTGCGTACCATTAAAGAAAAAATCGAATATAAGGGAATGAAGAATATTGAAATAAAGTTTCCTCTAATCGAAGATATCACCATGAGAATTGCCGGAAAATACGGCATGATTCAGCCGAATGAGAGTTCCACCAAGGCTGTCAGGGCTGTATTTGTCATTGATCCCGAGGGGATTATCCGGACGATCATCTATTACCCTCTCAGCCTGGGTAGGAACATAGATGAATTGTATCGGATAATTATCGCACTCCAGACATCCGATGCCTTTTCTGTCTCCACCCCGGCAAATTGGCAGCCAGGGGATGAAGCAATCATTCCGGCGGCCGGTTCATCTGAAGAGGCCGGAAAACGTATGGAAGGAAAGCAGGATATGACCTGCTATGATTGGTTCTTCTGCACCAAAAAAATTGATAAAGAGAAACTGATGGACACTATATTAAAAAAATGAGAGCGAATATTTGATAATCGGCATCAGGATAGGAAGATCTCCGGTGCTAAAGCATTAAGGCATTTGCATGCCAATCAGATCCGCCGGGGGATTCTTTGCCGGCTGTTAGATGAGCTATCCTTATCGGTTCCGGCAGGCGGTATGTAGTTGTGCAAAGAAGTATGTACCGTATAGCTCTGTCCAGGCTAATGTTATTTCCTACCGAGATAAAGATGGGATTGGTTCTCTCTTTGGTTCTGACGACAGCACCTATTATCTCACTGCCGGCATAGAGCCAGCTGTAATCACCCCGTCTCGGTCCCGGCCCCTCGTATTTACCATAGAGTCTGGTTTTACCGCAGCCTATTGTAGGCAATCCGGTAAGCACACCCAGGTGAGCAGCTATGCCCAGACGTCTGGGATGGGCAATACCTTGTCCATCCACCAATACCAGGTCAGGTGTCAGAGAGAGCTTCTTCAAAGCAGCAATCAATACCGGTGCTTCACGAAAGGATAGCAGGCCTGGAACATAGGGAAAGGCAATGTCCTTTTTAGCAATGGCAGTCTCCACCGGTTGCAAGTCGGGATAGTCCAGTATGACGGCGGCACCGATACCTCTGTTCTCTTTGATGGAAACATCCAGGCCTGCTACATACTGTATCTCGTCCGGGCCATCCTCTGCCGATACCATATCTCGAAGCCGGTTCTGCAGCTTTATCGCCTCGACCGGAGACATATCCCAGGTATGAATAGAGCTTATTTTCAAGGTTTTACCTCCTGCTGGTTCTTACCCATATTCAGCATTTGATAACAAGGCCGTCTGCAATGGGTGAATTTGCAAATCAAGGCATTTGCCTTTGCTCTATAAGATTCTGTGTACTTGCAGGCGCTGAGGTTCCGGGTCTGTTTTTTGCAATTAATGATGCACAGGTAGTATAATCTAGCCAGAGTAAGATTAATGAGATGAGAAGAACAGGCCCGAGGGCGGTATATCTATAAGCAAGCGGGATAAAAAGAACGATAAAAAATAGGCTTAGCCTGTTTGGAGGAAGCAGGAGGATATGGTGAGCGGATTGCTGGAAAGGATAGCCGGAAGGGAAATATTGGTATCCGATGGGGCGATGGGAACTTTTCTCCAGGCTAAAGGATTGCAACAAGGTGAATGTCCTGAAGCCTGGTGTATTTCACATCCGGATGTGGTGAAGGAGATTGCAGAAGCTTATATAAATGCCGGCAGTAATATAGTGGGAACCAACTCCTTTGGCGGCACCTGGTATAAATTGAAGGAGTTTGGACTAGGTGATAAAGTGGCTGAATTCAACGCAGCTGCGGCCAGGCTGGCTAAAGAGGCTATGGATGATAAGGGCTTTGTGGCGGCAGCGGTAGGGCCTACCGGCCAGATAGTGGCGAATGAGGGTGGCACGGCAAGTGAACAGGAGCTCTACAATGCCTTCAAGGACCAGGTAATTGCACTGGAACAGGGCGGAGCCGATGCATTGTGTATTGAGACCATGTCCTCTGTTATCGAAGCCTCTCAGGCGATCAGGGCAGCCAAAGAAAATACCAACTTACCGATAATCTGTACCTTCACCTTTGAGCCGGGTGCCAGAGGCTTTCGCACCATGATGGGCGTTGATCCCTCTCGTGCAGCTCAGGAAGCTGTAGCCGCCGGTGCGGATATCATCGGTGCTAATTGCGGCAACGGTATCGCCGACATGATTGAGATTACTAAAGCGATGCGTGCAACGGCGCCGGATATGCCGATTCTCATCCATGCCAACGCCGGGATGCCAATCTTTGAAAACGGCCGAACAGTTTTCAAAGAGACCCCGGAAGCGATGGCAGGATATGTAGCTAAATTAATTGCGGCAGGGGCCGGCATTATTGGGGGCTGTTGTGGTACCACTCCGGAGCACATAGCCGCCATAGCCGAAGCATTGCAAGGAGCCAGGTCTACATTTGGTAAATCATAAAATATATTTTATGCCAACCCGGATATTTCTCTCTTGCCCTCTTCAGGACTGTAAGTAAAACAATCGGCATGCCTCTGATGATGTCCGACTACTATTTCCTGAGCATGACAGGTAAGCTCATGGTTAAAGCGGCAATCATCTTCATGGCAGGCGCCGACCTGCCCCATATCCGCCGGCTTCCCATGTTCTGAAGATGATAAATAAGTATCACATTTCGGGCAGGGCGAACCTACGGTTATGGCTGATGCGTGGCATAATTTATCAGTATTATAAAAGCAATCAATGACGTCACATTCTTTGATCCTCGGCAGACGGGGCATTCTCATCATCTCCTTTATAGGTTTTATGATAACTTTCCCAATATAGCGAAATTGAAACCGATTTTATTTGGGGATTATATAAAGGCGGTTCAGTTTCTGGTTGCATGACACTAAGCAGGTGGCTATCAGAGATAGCGAGCAATGGAGAGCAACGGCTTTCTAGTGATTGCCGAATAACATATAATGCAATTGCATCGTTCCTCTGGCAGAATAACTCATCCTGTGTTAAACTTTCTAAGAAGTTAACAGTAAGCGAGAGTGATACGAATGAGCAGGGTTTATAATTTCAATGCAGGGCCGGCTGCTCTTCCGGTGGAAGTGCTGGAGAAGGCTCGTGAAGAGATGCTGGATTATGCCGGCGGCGGCATGTCCGTTATAGAGATCAGCCATCGTTCCAAGGAGTTTCAGGCCGTAAATGATACTGCAGAGGCCAATGTCAGAAAGTTGATGGGTGTGAGCGACGATTACGCGGTTCTCTTCTTACAGGGTGGAGCCAGCCTGCAGTTTGCCATGATTCCTCTCAATTTGCGTCGTCCCGGTAAGAGCGCCGCCTTTGTGAATACCGGTAGCTGGGCGGGCAAAGCTATTAAGGAGGCCGGGATAACCGGTGATGTAGAGGTAATCTGGGATGGTGGCGAATGCAATTACACCAGAGCGCCGCAGCCGGAAGAGCTTAAGGTTCCTGCCGGAGCGGAGTACCTTCATATCTGTTCCAATGAGACCATCGGCGGCATACGCTTTGCTGAGTTTCCCGTTACCGATGTACCTTTGGTAGCAGATATGTCCAGCGAAATTATGTCAAGGGTGGTGGATGTAAACCGTTTTGGTATGATCTACGGTGGCGCTCAGAAGAACATCGGTCCTTCAGGAATGGCGCTGGTTATCATTAGGAAGGATCTGATCGAACGCGTCACGGATGCCGTGCCGATATTTCTACGATATACCACTCACGCCAAGGAGAAGAGCCTGTATAATACTCCCAACACCTGGGGTATCTACGTTTTGAAACTGGTTACGGACAGGTTGCTTGCCGGTGGAGGTATACCGGCTGTACAGAGAATCAATGAGGAAAAGGCCGCCCTGCTTTATGGCACCCTGGACAGCAGCGGTTTCTGGCGTACTATAGCCGATAAGAAAAGCCGTTCCATCATGAATATAGTCTGGCGCCTGCCATCCGAGGAGCTGGAAGAGAAGTTTGTAGCTGAATCTAAAAAGGCCGGTTTGATAGGCTTAAAGGGACACCGCTCCGTAGGCGGCATCAGGGCCAGCATCTACAATGCCGTGACCATGGAAGCTGTGCAGGCTCTGATAGGCTTCATGAAGGATTTCGAGAGGCGTAATGGCTGATATAAATCGGAGCAAAGGAACTGCCGGAGGCAGGGTGCAGCCGGTGAAGTGAAGGGCGAAGCCTGGGAAGAGGCTCCGCCCGTTAATTATGTTGCAAAAATGCAGAGGTTTTTTTGGCGGCACGGTACTTTTGCGGCGATATGCCGGTAATCTTTTTAAAGACTCTGCCGAAATGCGTTATACTGTTAAAGCCGACAAGTTCACCTATATCGCTCACCGTTTTCCGTTCTGCTCCCGTAAGCAGCTCGATAGCCTTTAGAACTCTGATATTATTCACATATTCTATGGGTGTAAAGCCGGTATGTTTTTTGAAAATCCTGATTATATAATAGCGGCTTATATTAAACTTTTTCGATATGTTATCCAGAGAGATATCATTGTTATAACTAGATCTTATATATTCTATCATCTCGGTGACTCGGGAATATGCCGGAGTATTCAGCACTTGCTGTTTCAGCTCAAAATTACGGAAGTTCCTATTGATGATTATAAGCATATGCATCAGTAAGGCAGCAGCTATGCTTATGGCTCCCTGATTTCCCTTTTTCATCTCCATAAGCATTTTATCGACGATATCCGTGATAAAATTACGCAGGCTGATCGGGCAACTGATCACATTGATATCGGAATGAAAAGCTTCCAGAATATCAGTATCCTTTGCAAAACGGGCCATTCCGGCGGCAAACTCCCGTTCAAAGCTTATACAGATCCTCTCCACCTCGATATTCTGCGGATAGATATGTGCGTGGGGGATGAGAGAATTCAGAATTATCATGCATCCGTCGCTGGCATGATATGTCTTATTGTTGATAAAGGCATCGATGTGACCTTGGATTACATAGAAAATCTCATAACATTCATGATGGTGCCCGTTAGGTACGCCGGCAAAGTCTTTGGGCATAATCTGCCGGCTTACGGAAAGCGGAGGATTCTCAAAATTACCGGTGCATATATTAAACAAGGCATCCTCCTTTGCGGGGGTGTTAAACCGGGAAAGGCCGATTATTCCTATAGAGATTATAGCAGCAGCGCTTAAGTAAACGCAATATATGTACAATAACTGTTTCTTAGCAATATATGTGCTTATAAATAGCTCTTAATATATGTAATATAGTTGTAAGTAAGTAATGTAATCCATTGATCTATAAAAAGATCGAACGTATGAGTTTTAAGGAAGGGTTACAGCAAATGGAGGAGAGCCGTGAATGAGTTGAGGATAGGTATAATAGGGCTTGGAAGCATGGGGCGGAACCATGCTGAGAAGATAATCGCAGGTGATGTAAGAGAGTGTAAATTAACGGCGGTTTGCGATATCGATGAGAGTTCATTGACGAAGTTCAAAGAATTGAGATGCTTCGCGGATAGCCATGAGCTGATTATTTCCGGAGAGGTGGATGCCGTCCTTATAGCTACTCCGCACTACTCTCATACCACCATCGGCATAGATGCGCTGGAGAGCGGATTGCATGTATTGATGGAAAAGCCTATCTCTGTACACAAGGCCGATGCCGAGAGATTGATAGCGGCCCATAGGAATAAAGACCAGGTCTTTGCTGCTATGTTTCAGCAGCGGACTAGTTCATGCTATAAGAAGCTAAAGCAACTCATAGATAAGGGTGAATTAGGAAAGATATCCAGGGTCAACTGGATAGTGACGGATTGGTATCGAACGGAAGCCTACTACGCCGACGGTGCCTGGCGTGCTTCCTGGAAGGGAGAGGGTGGAGGCGTGTTGCTCAATCAGTGCCCTCATCAATTGGATCTGTTGCAGTGGCTATGTGGAATGCCGGCAAAGGTGCAAGGTTTCTGTGGTCTGGGCAGGTGGCATGATATAGAGGTAGAGGACCAGGTGACCGCCTATATGGAGTATTCTAATGGTGCCACCGGCGTTTTCGTGACTACCACCGGGGAGGCGCCCGGCACCAATCGCCTGGAGATAGCCGGAGAGATGGGCAAGATGGTGGTGGAGAACGAGAGGCTGATCTTTATCCGCAATGAGGAATCCTCTATTGAGCATAGTCGTAATTTTGCCTCCGGTTTCACTAAGCCTGAAGTATGGAATATAGATATACCTATAGAAGGAACAGCCGGCCGGCATACGGAGATTATGCAGAATTTCGTTGATGCCGTCCTGGAGGGCGCTTCTTTGATAGCACCTGCCGAGGAAGGCATCAAATCTGTAGAATTGGCCAATGCCATTCTCTACTCGTCATTGAAATCCGAAATAGTAGATCTACCTATGGATGGAAGAGAGTATGAGAAGGAATTACAAAGGCTGATAGCCGAATCGGTTTATCAGAAGAGGGTTGTGAAAAAACCAGATGAAAATATGGATAAATCTTTTTAAAGTGTAAAGGAGTGTAAAGATGTATTTGACAGGATTTGCCGATGAGGCGGCAGCAGGGATTGAACAGCAGATAAGAGCCACCAAGGAGTTGGGGTGGGAGAATATAGAAGCCAGAAATGTGGATGGAGCCAATATCCATGATCTGCCTGAGGATAGATTCGAAGAGGTATGCCTGAAGCTGGAAGAGGCAGGAGTAAAAATAAATTGTTTTGGCTCTACCATAGCCAACTGGAGCAAGAGAATAGATGGGCCCTTTGATATATCCCTGAAGGAAGTCGAAAGAGCTATCCCCAGGATGCAGCGGTTGGGAACGAAGCTTATTCGTATCATGAGCTTTGCCGTTCTATCAGATAGAGGGCCGGAAGACCAGATGGAGGAGGAGCGGTTCAGGCGGATGAGGATACTGCACCGTATGTTTGCTGATGCCGGAATAGAGGCGGTGCATGAAAATTGCATGAACTACGGTGGCATGGGTTGGACCTATACTCTGCGGCTGATAGAGAATGTGCCCGGTTTGAAGCTGGTATTCGATACCGGTAACCCGATTTTTACCGATGACAGGACTAAAATTGCGCCGTACCCCAAACAGTCCTCCTGGGAGTTCTACAATCATGTCAAAGAGCATATAGCCTATATCCATATCAAAGACGGTAGATGGAATGCGGCGGAAAGCAAGACGGAGTATACCTTCCCTGGAGAGGGAGATGGAGATGTGAGGAGAATCATCAAAGACCTGCTGGACGGAGGCTATAACGGCGGCATCTCCATAGAGCCCCATCTGGCGGTGGTTTATCACGATTCCTCCATGCAGTCCTCAGAGGAGGTAAGATACGCCAACTATGTAGAGTACGGCCGCAGAATGATCTCCCTGATAAGAGAGGTTCAGAAGTAAAAAAACCTCTCTAGCTGTACGAATACCTCATGATTGCCGTCATGCTGCTGCACACGGAGCACATCTTCAAGCTTCAGCATCTGTTTAATCATTTGCTCCAGCCGTTGATCTTTATCCACCAGCAGCCAGATACGGCTCCGGCTGCCGTTGCCGAAGGGCAGACAGAATATGCCGTTCATATTATAAGCTCGGCGAGCGAAGAGCCCGCAGATATGCGACATAACTCCGGGATGATTATTTACTATCAACTCCAGGATGGTATGCCGCTCTCGGCTCAGTAAGGTGTTTGGACGTTCATAAGTTGCTTCAATCATGGTTTTAATCTCCAATCATATCTATGTTGGCGCCTCCGGGAGGCACCATGGGGTAGACTCTCTCATCTGCACTTATCGGGGCATGAATAAGGTACGGTCCCGGCGTGCTCAGAGCATCGGCCAGAGTTGCTGCCGGATCAACAGCACTTCCCAGGCTGACAGCTCTCATGCCGAAGCCCTCGGCTATTCTGACAAAATCCGGCCGGTAGCGATAATCTGAGGCGAAAAAGCGCCCGTCAAAAAAGAGGTCCTGTTGCTGGCGTACCAGCCCCAGGGCGTTGTTGTCCAGCAGAACGATTTTTACGTTGATATTCTCTTCCACAGCGGTGGCCAGTTCCTGAATGTTCATCATCAGGCTGCCGTCGCCACTGAAGCAGACTACGGTCCGATCGGGCAGGGCAAGGGCTGCGCCTATGGCCGCCGGCAGACCGAAGCCCATAGTTCCCAGGCCACCAGAGGTAAGCCAGCAACGCGGCCGGCTAAGCGGATAGGCCTGAGCTGTCCACATCTGATGCTGTCCGACGTCAGTGGTGATGACGGCATTATCATCTAAGAAAGCAGCCACTTGAGTTATCAAACCGTAAGGCGTGCTCGGATCGTCTTTGCCTGGCATTTGCAGAGGGTAATGCCTCTTTAACTCTTCAATATGACCAAGCCATTCCCGGCGGAGATTACTATCTATCAACGGCAACAAGGCTTCCATTACCTGTCCGGCATCACCGGCAATGCCGGTATGAGCTAATTTGAGTTTACCGATTTCAGCAGGATCGATATCGATATGGATAATTGCTGCTTTGGAGCAAAAGCGCTCCACTCTGCCGGTGGCCCGGTCATCAAAGCGAACGCCGACGGCTATCAGCAAGTCACACTCTTCAAGGGCCAGGTTGGTATAGCGGGCTGCGTGCATGCCCAGCATGCCCATAAAGAGTGGGTGGTCGCTCGGTACGGCACCCAGGCCCATTAAGGTGGCAACGGCCGGCAGAGAGGCCTTCTCCATCAGCCGAAGTGCAGTATTCCCGGCTTCGGCGTGAATAATGCCGCCGCCGAGATATAGAACAGGCCGCCGGGCGTTATTGATCATTTTTGCCGCTTCTTTGATATCCTGCATTTTAAATTGCGGCAGCGAGCTCGGCCGGCCTGGCTCAGGCCATTCCTCAAATTCCAGAAATCCGCTTTGAACATCTCTGGGGATATCGATCAGCACCGGACCGGGCCTTCCAGAGGCAGCAATGCAGAAGGCTTTTGGTATCACTTCTAATAACTCATCTACTGAGCGTACCAGGAAATTGTGTTTTGTGATGGGAATGCTCATGCCGTAGGTATCTATCTCCTGGAAAGCATCTGTTCCTATCATTCCGCCGGAGACCTGACCGGTGATACAGATTACCGGGATAGAATCCATCCTGGCATCAGCTATAGCTGTCAGCGTGTTAACGGCGCCGGGGCCGGAGGTGGCAAAGCAAACAGCCGGTCGGCCGCTGACGCGTGCCATGCCCTGGGCAATGAAGGCGGCTCCTTGTTCATGTCGCGTCAATATGTGACGGATTTTGTCGCTTTGGGAGAGGGCATCGTAGAGCGGCAGGTTGGCTCCACCAGGAATGCCGGCAATGGTCCGTATTCCCTGTCTTTCCAACAGATGGATTATCAACTGAGCTCCGGTTATCTTCATTATCATCACCTCAAAAAATAAGCCCCGTCGGAGCGCCGACGGGGCTTAAGATCTCTGTTTTGATTTCAGTTTATCCCGCTATGGCGCATTGGTATTTGCAGTGCGTACTACTACGCCCAGCTCTACCACTACGAGGCGGGTTACCGGAAGGGTATATATGTTATTTGTGTAACGGTCCATAAGAAATCGAACCTCAAATAAATTATAAATTACTTTAACCGTATATTACCTGCCGCCGGCAACGGTGTCAAGCACCTGTTGTAGCTGATGCGGATATTGTGTAAAATGAATTTAATAAAGATGACCGTTTGTCGGTAAGCTGAGGGGGGAATGTTTATGTTGGCCGAACTCCTTGTGGAGGATCCGAAGAATATGGATGATGCCTGCCTCATTACGGATTGCCTCAAGGACGGCATAGCCGTCTTTGTCAGACTGCCCTATGATGAAGAGAGCGCGATAAGAATATTCGATTTTCTCCGTGGCGCAGTCCTGGGCCTTGAAGGCGGATTCGAGCGCCTGGATAGGATGATGTATCTTTTCACCCCCAAAAGAATAAGAGTATCCGATTTAAGAGACCGGCACAGCAAAGCGGAAGAATGAGAAGACCTGCTGCCGGGGTGCGTTGCGCCCCGGCAGCAGGAAGGCACCATATCGATTTTTACGGAATGACAACAAGCTCTTGCGCATATGAAACTGCAAGGGAACCGATCGTAACAGCTACTCTCCGCATAGTATTATCATCCTCGAAAGTGGCGTCCGTCGTTATGCCCGTGTAATGAGAGAAAAACAGAGGAACCCCTTGTGTCCAGTTAAGATGAACATGACCGGAGTAGTTGGCATGGAGATAACTTTTATATCCACCGGTGAAAGCCGTTATGGTACTCATCTGCGAGCTGTTGAAAAGGTAAGGGTTGATAAACATGCCGTGATGCGAAAGAGATACGATATTCTCGGTTTTAGTTTTTTGGCAATTAATTACATCATTTTTGAACCATGGCCAGGTGCCGCCGGTGAAATTGTGTAATTCTGCGGTTTCGGTCCCCGTGTATCTGGCGGCAAAATCGGCACAAATGAAGTGGCAGGCATGGTGGTCAAAGGAAAAGTTTTGCAAATAACTCTCCGCACTTATTTGTGGGTTCCAAACCGGCACGGATGCTTTTTGCCAATTAGTTAAAATACCGGCCAGGTATGCGTATTGCGGGGAAAACACATTGTTGAATTCCACTTCGGAGCCCGCCTGGAACTCGTTATCCCCCATGAGAGGAATATAAGGCACGGTCAGCCCGTCCAGTAAAGTCTTGGCCTCAGATAGGCGACCGCTCCATCCGATATCGCCTACTACGAATACCAGTTCGATCTTTTTGGTTGTTTTATTGGCATTTATCCAATTGATACATGATTGGAGCCTGGTGGCATGTGCCGCCGTTCCGTCTATATGAGGATCAGCGATGACCATAAAGGCAAAATCCTCTGCGCTGGCAAGTGAACCAATAGCTAGAATCATGAGAAATAGACAGACCACTACTATTATTGTTTTTCTAGCTTTGCAAGCAAACACTCTGATCACCTCCATAATTATTTATAGTATTTCCGTTACCCGGGATAGTAACGGCATGCTTGATTTATTTTACCACAATTTATAATTGCCTAAACACAAATTCGGTTTTGGTATACATTCCTTCTCTTTTGCAGGAATCTTTATTCCAGTGTAGAAGAAGTAATAGTGAACAAAGTTTCTATATTTGAACATTTGTGCAAACAGCGCTGAGCCGGGAGGATGTTGATGTCCGCTGTAAAGAATGGATTGCGTCTGCTTGTCAGGGTATCTGAGATGTATTATCAGGAGAAATTGACGCAGCAGCAGATTGCGGCTGCATTAGGGCTTTCTCGTCCCAAGATATCACGATTGCTCAAGGCTGCTGAGGATAGAGGCATAGTCCAGATTAGGATAATCAATCCTTTGGGCGAAACTTCGGCGCTGGAGGAAGAGCTCTGCCGAAGGTTCAACCTGAAGGAAGCGGTGGTGGCTCTTTGTGGCGGGGGCCGTGATTCCAAGAGAGCTATTGGAGAGGCCGCTGCAGCATATCTGGAAAGGAATGTTTGCGCCGGCAATATCCTGGGTGTATCCTGGGGGACGACACTGCAGGAGATGGTGAATTGCCTTCATCCGGATGGAAGATGCCCCGATCTAACGGTTTTTCAGATGCTGGGCGGTGTTGGCCAGGCGGAGGGAGATTATCATGCCAATGAACTGGCTCGCCGTATTGCCGAAGCCTTTGGAGGACGCTGGTATCCGTTGCCGGCTCCGGTGGTGGTCTCCAGCAGCCAGGTGCGCGATGCTTTGCTGGCGGAGAAGCGGCTGGCAGAAATATTTGATAACTTTCATCGCATAGATACGGCTCTTGTAGGTATAGGCTGCCTGGCGGATTCCATTCTTAAGAAAACCGGTTATCTTTCTGATGAAGAAGGAAAGGAACTGGCTTGTTTCGATGCAGTAGGCGATGTCTGCTCCTGCTTCTTTGATATCGAAGGGCGGGTTTGTCGCACATCGCTGCATGATAGGGTGGTAGGTATATCGCCGCAGGCGCTGCGTAATATCGACACGGTGATAGGGATGGCTGGAGGAGCTGATAAGATAGAGGCCATAACCGGTGCTTTGCGAGGTGGATTCATCAATATTCTGGTGACAGATGAGCTGACTGCCGAAAGAGTGTTGGAGCATAGCTCCAAGTCAGCCTAGAGCCTAAAAAGCTAATTAGAGGGGGAACAGCAAGTGGCATTGAGTAAAAAGGATATGGTGGAGATGTACCGCAGAATGCTGCTGGTACGCTACTTTGAAGAGAAGGTGGACGAACTCTATGGTCTGGGTAAGATCAAAGGCGGCACCCACCTTTATGCAGGAGAGGAAGCGGTGGCCATTGGAGCCTGCGCCGCTATCAAGCCCGATGATTATATTACCAGCACTCACAGAGGGCACGGACACTGTGTCGGCAAGGGTGGAGATCCAAAGCTGATGATGGCTGAGCTGTGGGGCAAGAAAACCGGTTATTGCAAGGGCAAAGGAGGATCGTTGCATATTGCCGATCTCAGTTCAAATAACCTGGGAGCCAATGGTATAGTCGGCGGCGGTATTCCTATAGCTACCGGAGCAGGGCTGTCTATTCAGATGAAAAAGAGCAAGCAGGTTGTTCTCTGCTTCTTTGGAGACGGAGCCAGCAACACCGGATCTTTCCATGAATCGCTCAACATGGGCGGTGTCTGGAAGCTGCCGGTGGTTTATATCTGTGAAAACAACCTTTATGGTATGTCCGTTCCTGCTGCCAGGGCCTGTGCAGCCCAGCCAGATATCGCCATCAGGGCTACTTCCTACGGTATGCCCGGTCAGGTGGTGGACGGTATGGATGTTCTGGCTGTATATGAAGCGGTAAGGAAGGCAGTGGATAAAGCTAGAAAGGGAAGCGGGCCTACGCTGATAGAGTGTAAAACTTATCGTTATAAAGGTCATTCCAAGAGTGATCCCAGGGCCTATCGTACACGGGAGGAAGAGGCGGAATGGCAGGCAAGAGATGCTATTCTCAGCTTTCGCAAAAAGCTGGTGGAAAAGGATGTTCTAACCGAAAAAGAGGCGGAGCGCATTAATAATGAAGCCTATGAGTATATCGAGGCATCCGCCCGTTTTGCCGAAGAGAGCCCGTACCCCGACGTTTCAGAACTTCTTGAGGACGTTTATGTAGACTAAAGATAATTGCTCTCTCGCAATAGAGGTCGGAATTATGATTGCTGAATTCTCTAATGCTTGAGCAGTTGAGCTAAAGTTAAATTAAAGGAGCTTTAGATTATGAGAGAGATAACTTTTCAACAGGCTTTGATTGAGGCTATGCGCGAAGAGATGCTTCGCGATGAGAGGGTTTTCCTGATGGGCGAGGATGTAGGGCTCTACGGTGGTGCTTACGGCGCCAGCAGAGGCCTTTTTAATGAGTTCGGGCCGGAGCGCATCAGAGATACAGCCATCTCAGAGGCAGCTATTGTGGGTGCCGGAGTAGGTGCTGCGCTGACGGGCATGCGCCCCATAGCGGAAATAATGTATATCGATTTTACTGGTATTGCCATGGATCAGATTGCCAACCAGGCAGCCAAGGTCCGTTATATGTTCGGCGGCAAGGCCAGGGTGCCGCTGGTGATACGCACCAGTTGCGGTAGCGGACGTTCCTTTGCTGCTCAACATTCTCAGTGCCTGGAGGCCTGGTTTATGCATGTGCCGGGGCTTTACGTAGTCATGCCTTCAAATCCGTATGATGCCAAGGGTCTTCTTAAGACTTGCATCAGAGATGATAACCCGGTTATTTTCATTGAACATAAGATGTCGTATAAGATGAAAGGCCAGGTGCCGAAAGAAGAGTATTTGATTCCGCTGGGGCAGGCTGATGTCAAGCGTTCGGGTGGAGATGTAACCGTAATTGCTATCTCCACTATGGTGCAGAGGGCTCTCAAGGCAGCCGAAGAATTGGCCGTTGAGGGCATCGAGGTGGAGGTTATAGATCCTCGCAGCCTGGTGCCGCTGGACATGGAGAGCATTTGCAGCTCCGTCAAAAAGACCGGGCGGGTTATTGTAGTTCATGAATCGGTGGAACGCGGCGGCCCTGGGGCTGAGATAGCCACCCGTATTATGGAAGAGGCCTTTGATTACCTGGATGCTCCCGTGAAGCGGTTGTCCGGCAAGAACTGTCCCATGCCCTGCAGTCCTGTTCTGGAAGAGGCCGCTGTGCCTCAGATCAGCGATATAATCGGGGCTGTAAAAGAAATAATCTGAGGAGGACGCTGAATAATGGCTCATATTATGATAATGCCCTTGCTGGCTGAGACTATGGATGAAGGCACTATAGCCAGATGGATGGTCAAAGAGGGTGATACAGTCAAGAGGGGCGATCCTATTGTAGAAGTAGAAACAGATAAAGCTAATATGGAAGTTGTGGCTGTTGCTTCCGGCGTCATACTAAAGATAGTAGCTTCAGAGGGAACTACCGTGCCGGTTTATGAACCTATAGCCGTTATCGGTGAAGCCGGAGAGAAGCTTCCGGAATTAAACACCGGCAGCAAGGCTCAGGAAACGGCGGGGCCGAAGAAAACGCTGAAAGAGCAAACCCCTGTAACATTGCCGGAAGACGTGGAGACGGTGGTGCCGGAAGAAGCGCGGATAAAGATATCGCCACGGGCCAGAAGGCTGGCCAATGATCGCGGAGTATCCGTAGAAGTATTAGCCGGCAGAGGCAGTGGTCCGGGTGGAAGAATAGTAGAGAGGGATGTGAAAGCCTATCTGTTGGAAAAACCTTCGGTTACTCCCCTGGCTGCCAGGATGGCCGCTGTCGAAGGCACGGACTTGTCCGGTATAATCGGAAGCGGGCCCGGAGGCAAGATTTACAGCCGGGATATCCCGGCGGCAGTATCGGCATCCGCTGTGGGAGAGGTCATTAAGCTGGCCGGTATGAGGAAGATCATTGCCGACAGGTTATCGCAGAGTGCTCATACCGCTGTGCAGGTTACTCTGATCAGCGAAGTGGATATGACGGCTGCAGTAGCTATGAGAGGACGGCTATTGCCCGTGGTGGAAAAGGCCGCTGGTGTGCGTCTGACATTCACCGATATTATCGCCAAGGCCACAGCTCTGGCGCTATCGGAAATGTCGTTGATTAATTCCACCTTTGACGGGGAGGAAATAACACTGCACAAAGATGTCAATCTGGGGGTGGCCGTAGCTCTGGAACAGGGCCTGGTTGTTCCGGTTATCAGAGAGGCTGATGCACTGGGTCTGGCAGCCATATCGGCTTCCATCAAGGGGTTGGTAGAGAAAGCCCGGCAGGGCAAGCTCGGTGCAGCCGAGATGAACGGCGGCACCTTTACTGTAACCAATCTCGGTGCTTTTGGTGTGGAGGCCTTTACGCCCATCATCAATCCGCCCCAGACCGGAATCCTGGGAGTCGGTGCTATCAAGGAGAAGCCGGCAGTGGTCGATGGTCAGATCGTTTCGCGCTCCATGATGTATTTGAGCATGGTCTTCGATCATCGGGTTATGGATGGGGCTGATGCTGCTCGTTTCCTGCAACGGATCAAATCTCTGCTGGAGCAACCGGAGTTGATGCTGGTCTAATGTTCGGGCAGGTAATTTAGCGGATAGTCTGAAGTAGAACACTCCAGTAGACTGTCTGAGCGTGAACTACTTCAGGCTTCAGATTTTGGCTGGAATAAGGAGGCAGAAGTAAAATGTGTTGCAACAGATTGGAAAATAAAATCGCTTTGGCGACTGGGGCAGGACAGGGCATAGGCAGAGGATTAGCCCTTCGCCTGGCTGAGGAGGGTTGTCATGTAGCTGTAGCTGATCTTAATTATCATAATGCGCAGGCTGTGACAGAGGAGATAGAGGCTGGAGGGAGGCGTTCGCTGGCTCTGGGAGTGGATATTTCTGATGAAGCGCAGGTAGCAGATGCCTTCAAGGCTGTTATAGATAAATTCGGTCGTCTGGATATCCTGGTCAATAATGCCGGTATTCTGCATAGCAAGCCAATATTCGATATGGAGCTCAAGGACTGGGATCTCTCTATGTCCGTAAATCTCAGAGGCACGATGCTTTGCACTCGTGAAGCAGCCAGGATTATGATTGAGCAAAAGAGTGGCCGCATCATCAATATGAGTTCCAAATCGGGCAAGAAGGGTGGGCTTTGGCTGGCGGCTTACAGCACCTCGAAATTCGGCATCATTGGTATGACACAGAGCGCAGCCCTTGATCTGGCGCCGTTCGGAATAACGGTTAACGCTGTCTGCCCGGGAAATGTCTTTGAAACGCCTCTTTGGGATAGATTGGACAAGGAATACGCTAAAAAGCTGGGTATTCCGCCAGAGCAAGTAAGAGCCAAATATGTGGAGAAGGTACCGTTAGGGCGCTCCTGTGACCTGCAGGACGTGGCCAATGTGGTGGTTTTTCTAGTTTCGGATGAAGCCTCATATATTACAGGACAGGCTATCAACGTTACAGGCGGGCAGCAGATGTATTGAGTTTTCGGCATAGGAAGGGAAATATCCGGCTGGTAACGAATACCCAAGGAGGGGGAGGCGTTGAAGCAGGTGCCGGCTGGAAGGTACTGCCGAGGAACGCTTTGTAGCAAGCTCTCCCCGAAACGTTTTGCCTGCCTTGTTCGTATATGGACAGGACAGGCTATTGTAATGTCAAACATGGTGAAGGGATGGGGGACGATTATGTTGCAGTATTTCCTCAAGGGCGGGCCGGTGATGTATCCATTGGTGGTCTGTTCGGTTATAGCCCTGGCGGTAAGTCTTGAGCGCTTCTATCATCTGGGGCGGGCCGGGATCAATACCTCCAGATTGATGAACCTGGTTAAAGCCAAGGTAGCACGGGGAGGGGTTGAGGAGGCTTTGAGCCTCTGTGAAGAAACACCGGGGCCGGTAGCCAGAGTGCTTGCCGTTAGCTTGGCGGCACATGATCGCAACCGCGAGGAGCTCCGGGAAGCGGTGAAAGAAGCGGCGCTGATAGAGATTCCTCGCCTGGAGCGTTTTATGGGCTTGCTCTCCACTATAATAACCATTTCTCCTATGCTGGGCCTGCTGGGGACGATATCAGGCCTGATAAAGATATTCAATGTCATTTCCGGTGAAGAAATCGGCAATTACACAGCCCTATCGGCTGGAATTGCCGAAGCGCTAATCACTACCTTTACCGGATTGCTTATAGCCATACCCTTTATGATTGTTTACAATGCTCTCTCCGGCAAAATTGATGACATTCTTAATGAGATGGAAAAAAGAGCCACAGAATTGATGAATTACATGAAGAGCCGGGGTGAGACGGATGCAGTTTGAGTTGCGGAATTATCGTCGTTCCACTAAGCGCCGTCCCTTTTTGGAAACGACACCGTTGATCGATGCTGTTTTCAATCTGTTGATTTTCTTTGCTGTTACTATGACGGTTGCTTCTTCATCGGCCAGCATGAAAGTGAATCTGCCTAAAGCCAGGACAACTATTCAGCAGAACGCCAATATAGTTATCAGTCTGAGCCGGGATGGAAGAATTGAGATTAACGATAATGAGGTTACATGGGATCAGATGCGTAACCGGCTGGTGGAAGCCGGTATGGACAGGCCTGCTACGGCAGTGATCGTCAGAGCCGATAAGAATGTAATATATGATGTTGTTGTGCGTGTGCTTGATGAAGTCAGAGGTGCCGGCCTGGGCAATCTATCCCTGGCTGTCATCAAGGAGAAGACCGGTTGAGAAAGAATCGTCCCATAATTTTAGCAACCTTTATATCCATGCTGTTGCATGCGCTGCTTTTTCTGGTGATAAAGGGCGGAGTTACAATGCTGCAGCCGATGGAGGTTTTCGTGCCCGTTACCCTGCTAGAGGAGGCGGAGGAGCTGGTCTTGCCTGTTTCTGGTGAGAATTCGCCGGCGGATATTGAAGATCCTGCCTTTTTGGAGCCGGCCATAGCAGAAAGAACACCTGGTCAAAACGTAGATAGTGAACAGGTGCAATCTGTTCAGCCCAGGCCTGTTCCCAGCCAGGTAGAGGCTTCAGGAGCTTCTAAAACTCCGGGTAGACATTCTGGAGATGCACAGGCGGATGCTAAAGGCCAGGGACAGGGAAACAGGACGACATCCGGCATTCCGGGATCCGGTACAACGCAGGGGCATCGAGAAGGCCCTGGTGAAGGTGATACCGGAGCGCCTATAGCTATTGGCCCGGGCAGATGGCCCTCTATTCCCAAGGGGCTTGAAAACCGGGGCGTGATCAAGGCAAAAGTGGTTTTCAATGTGCTGGTAGCTGAAGATGGCACTCCTGCTCAAATCGAATTGCAGGAAGGTTCCGGTTATAGTGAGCTGGATAGCAGAGCCTTGCGAGAAATAAGCAGGAGATGGCGCTTTAAGCCGCGTTTAAAGAGCGGGCATCCTGTGGCGGATTGGATTACGATAACGGTGAAGTTCGGCGAGAGCGACTAGCAGAAACAGGGGCTGCATCTGCAAACACCCGGGCGTGTGCGCAGATGCAGAAGCTAGGAGATCGAGCCGGTAATCCGTATCTGAGCCGAATAACGAATAACAAGGAATGAATATGGGAATCCCGAAATCAACAATCAACAACCGACAACCGACAACCTCGCTTAAAGAGCGCATTTTCTGGATAGCGGCGTTATTTATCCTATTAGCGGCAGGCGCTTGTGCTGCTCGAGCAGAAGTGAACGAAGGATCGGTAGCTGTAATCTCCAATGAATTCATCTCTTTACGTGTCAATGCCGGTGATTATGATACCGGACGTATATCCGTCGATACCACTGGCGGCGATATAGGGCGCGATAGCGACGACGATAAACCTTTGATATATGGGCGCCCTGTTCCCTGGACTTCATATACTACCATACGCATAGACGGTCAGGACTATATTTTCGGCGGACCGACCAAACGTCGTTCCGGCAGGGGCGGACCGACCGGCGTCATATCCGGCCTGCCCAGAGCCCAGAACAGAGCACTGGTTACCACTTGTCGTTTCGGCCCTGTCGAGGTAACACAAATCCTGAGCTTTGCTCGCAGCTTGACTACACGTATGGAGGATACGGCTGAAATCACTTACAGAATATCCAATCTTGATGATAAGCCTCACAGCATAGGCATACGGGTACTACTGGATACCATGCTGGGCGATAATGACGGCGCACCGTTCCGTGTCGGAGAGAAGGCATTGACAGGTGCTGCCTGGCTCTATGGGGCCGAGATCCCGGATTACTGGCTGGCTTTTGATTCCCTCAGCGATCCTCATGTCGTGGCGCAGGGAACGCTGCGCGGTTTGCATGCCGTAACTCCCGATAGGGTCTGTTTTACGGATTGGGGCACCGCTGCCGATGAGATGTGGAGTATCAGTGTTGAACCGGGTACGCCCTTTATCCGCAAGGATGAAGAGGAGCTTGATAGTGCCGTAGCGCTATTTTGGGATCCGGTCGAGCTTGGAGCGGGGGCATCTCGAACGGTAACGACTTACTACGGGCTGGGTGGAGTGGATATACAGCCTGGCCGTCTGACCCTGGGTATCACTGCTCCAGCCGAAGTACAGAGCGGCAAGGACAAGCAAGGGATAATCACTATTATCGGCTATTTGGAGAACAGCGGCGGCTTTGAAGCTCGTGACGTCAAGGCTGTCCTCAAGCTGCCGGAGGGGCTGGCCTTTGCCGATGACAGGGCAGAGCGCGATATCGGCAATATGGATATCGGCGAGGTCAGGCAGATGGTCTGGAGTGTGCAGGCCAGTGGTCTCTCTGGAGGCAAGCAGATACTGACGCTTGAGGTGTTCTCTTCTAATATTGAGAGCAACAAAGTAAATCGGGGAATAAACATTCTCTCTCCTCCCAGGCTGGTCCTCAAAACAATGGCCCCGGAGGCTCAGATATTGGATATCGACGGCATCAGGCAGCCTGATCCTCTTCAAGTCAGGGCGCTTCTCAGTAATACGGGCGGCTCTGAAGCCGGCAACGTTAGGGTTTACATGATACCCGGGGATGAGCTGAAGCTGATTTCCGGCTCACTGCCGTTGGAGAGCATTCCCTATCTGGGACCGGGACAGGAAATAGAATTCAAATGGAACCTCTCGCCATCGAAATGGGCGGAAGGAGATCTGATCTATCAGGTGGCGGTATACTCCACCAGTGTAGATGCTCAAAAAGTATCCGGTAGAATATCCGTTCCCCGTTTCAGGCCCACAACGTATTTCCAGCCCGGTAAGAGCCGCATTGAGGCCGGTGGATTTATCGATATTGAATTAATGCTGGACAGGCTGAGGGAGTTTACTTGCGGGCAGGCAGTGATAACCTACGATCCCGTAATTATGGAACCCGTCTTTATCTCGCGGGGTACTCTCTTTGTTCATGGTGAATCCCTGTCCGAGTGGATAGAACCGGCGATAGACCGGCAAGCTGGCAGAATAACAATATCCGGCAGCGGCAGCCAGCCGTTCTCCGGCAGCGGCAGCCTTTGCGTGCTGCATTTTAGAACGCTGCAGACGGGCGTAGCTACGGTTCAACTGGTGGAAAAGAGCATAAAGGACGGCAAGGGCAAGGAGATAGAGCTTCCTGGCTGCCGGGCGGAGATCTCTGTTGAATAATAAATATTAAGGATGTGGTTTGGAGTGAGAAAATATCTGTTGCTGGTACTACTGATGCTGTTCATAATGCCGACTGCGGCTATGGCAGCGGAAGCAGATGAAATAAGCCCCGATCATTGGGCTTATAAGACGATGCAAAACCTTATCAGCAAGGGTTACCTGTCCAGCTATGAAGGCGGTGTTTTAGGATCAGGCAAGCCGGTTACTCGTATGGAGTTTGCTTTGGCTGTGGATAAATTGCTTAAAGAGATAGAGGGCGGCAAGGTTCAGGCACTGCGGGAAGATCTGGATGGCGTACGTAAGCTGATTAACGAATTCCGCAACGAGATGGTGGATGCACAGGATAAAATGAAGGCTCTTGATGAGAAGATAGCCAATCTGGAGAAGCAAAGGGTCGTCCTGAATGAGGATTTTGCCAGAATGACGGTAGGTATGAGGGGCCTGCAAAAAGAGCTCGATGGCCTGAAGATAGATTTAGCCAAGACTAAAACCGAATTAGTAGCAGCCAATTCGGAGGTATCCGCACTTAAAAAAGATCTGTCCGATGCCAATGATAATATAAAGGCTTCCAAAGAGATGGAGCAGCGCCTGCAGAAATCACAGCGGCGTACGAATGTGTTCCTGGGGCTGGCATTTATTGTGGCCCTGGTAAAGAAGTAAGATTTGGTCAGGTCCACCAGCTCACCTCTCAAATCAGCACTTTAGTGTTTGCCGCATTGAAGCCCGCAAGAGCGAAGATGGGAACTTTATGTAACAAATGATCTCAGGGGGATAGTAATGAGTAATAGTATTTACGATATCATCGTTATCGGCGGCGGTCCCGGCGGCTATGTAGCCGCACTTCGTGCTGCAAGATTGGGAGGGCGTGTGGCTCTGGTGGAGAGAGGCAAGCTGGGAGGCACCTGTCTTAACAGAGGGTGTATACCTACCAAAGCGCTTATCGCCAGCGCCGAGCTGCTGGCGACTACCCGAAAAGCCGATCGTTTTGGCATCAAAGTAGAGGGAGTAACTCCTGATCTATCCGCTATCATGAAGCGCAAAGAGCAGATCATCAAGCAATTGCGGGGAGGGATAGAGCATCTTTGTAAAGCAGGGAATGTAGATATATACAATGGAAACGGTCGCCTGGGCAGAGGCACATCTGTTATAGTTTCCAGCGAGCAAGGAGAACAGGAAGTACAGGGACGTAACGTCATACTTGCTATCGGTTCCTATCCTTGCGGCATTCCCATAGAGGGATGCGGCCTGGATCAGGGCAATGTAGTCACCAGCGATGAAATGCTGGAGCTGCAACAGATACCGGGTCGGCTACTGGTCATAGGCGCGGGGGCAGTGGGGGTGGAATTCTCCTACATATTCAGGCAGTTTGGCTCCGAGGTAACTCTGGTGGAAGTGTTGCCGCATATTTTGCCCACGGAAGATATTGAAATAAGCACGGAGATGGAGAAAGCTCTGGGGCGTGAAGGAATACGGGTCATGACCTCTGCTAGTGTACAGAGAGTAGAGCGTGAAGGTGAAGGCTGCCGGGTGCAGCTTTCCGGCAACAAGGTTGAGAGTGCCGATCTCGTTCTTTTGGCGGTAGGCAGGCGTGCTTGTCTCGAGGGGTTGGGATTGGAAGAAGCAGGCGTGGCGGTAGAAAAGCGTGGCATTATGGTAGATGATCATATGAGAACTACGGCTCCGGGCATCTATGCCATAGGTGATGCCGCCGCTATTATTCAGTTGGCGCACGTGGCCTCAGCTCAGGGACTGGTAGCAGCCGCCAATGCTATGGGCGGCGATGAAAGCATGGATTACAAGGTAGTGCCCAGTTGTGTTTTTGCATCACCGGAGATAGCCAGCGTTGGCTTGACGGAAGAGCAGGCTTGCCAGGAGGGCCGTGACATCAAAGTAGGCCGCTTCCCCTTCCGCAATATAGGAAGAGCTCTGGCTATGGGAGAGCGTGAGGGCTTTATCAAGATCATCGCTGATGCTCGCTACGGCGAGGTGCTAGGTGCTCATATAATCGGGCCCCAGGCTACCAGTCTTATCAGTGAACTGGCTTTAGCCATGAAGGCCGAAGTAACGGTGGAAGAGATAATCGCTACTATTCATGCTCATCCGACGTTGCCCGAGGCTGTAGACGAAGCAGCTATGGATGTTCTGGGATTGGCACTTCATAAGTAAGTTCGCAAGGAAGCATATGTATATGCGTAGGCCGGAGAAGATCGAACTACAAGAGCTTATTGACCGGAAGTTGTTGAATAAAGTATTAGCTTCTTTTCGTGAAGCTACCGGGCTTACGGCCAGGGTACTGGATGCCGATGGCTGTAAGCTGGTGGAGCCGGAGGGCTATGAGGATAACTGCCGCTTCTGTAGTTTGCTGAATTCCTGTCTCAAGGGTGCAGATCGATGCCTGCAATCCATACTTAAGGGAGGTTTACAGGCATCCAAACTGGGAGAGCCATATATTTTCTTCTGTCACAGCGGCCTGGTGGAGTGGGTGGCGCCTATCCTCGTGGAAGACCGCTATTTGGGTTGCATCGCTTGCGGGCAGGTCCTGATGTGGCAACCGGATGAGTTCTTTCTCAATGACATCAGAGAGAAGAACAAAGATCTGAGTATCGATCATGAAGAACTCATGGAGGCGGCCGGAGAGCTGAAGGTTGTTTCCGGACCCAGGGTTCGGGCTGCAGCCGAATTGATCTTCGTTATTGCCAATCACCTGGCCGGGACAGGATTGGTGACCCTGACACAGCGACGTGAAATCAGTGAACAGCAGTCACGGCTAAATGATGAGATCCAGGCTCGTAAGAGCCTGGAAGAGGAACTGGAACAGAGTAAGAGCACAGTTATTTCACCGCTTTATCCCATAGAGAAGGAGCGAGAGCTCCTGTCCAGGGTCCGTATGGGAGACCGTCTTGGAGCCAAAGAGATCCTCAACAATCTGCTGGGGGATATTTTCTTTAAGAGTGCGGGACATCCGGAGGTCATCAAAGCCCGCATTCTGGAACTGGTCGTAGTCCTATCGCGAGCTGCTGTTGAGGGCGGAGCCGGTCTGGAACGGCTCCTGGGACTTAATTTCTACTATCTGCAGGAGCTTTACAGTATTGATTCTTTAGACGAGTTATCTCATTGGATAGTCAAAGCTCTGGATGGCTTCATAGATGCTGTTTATGATATACGCGATCTTAAGAACTTTCGTGTCATCAAGCAGACGGTAGATTATATTGAACAGAATTACAATCGCGATCTATCCATAGAGGAGATCGCCGGGGCCGTTCATCTTAGCCCGTTCTATCTTAGCCGTCTCTTCAAGCAGGAGATGGACAGCACGCTGGTGGAGTGTCTTTCCAGGGTTCGCATAGAGAAGGCCAGGCAGATACTCAAGCAAACTTCTCGCAGTATAACCCAGGTGGCGCTGGAAGTAGGATATAACGATTCCAGTTATTTCAGCAAAGTTTTCAAGAAATATACCGGCACTACCCCCAACCGTTTTCGCCAAAGCAGGGATTAGGGAATCTGCAAATGAATCCGGAAGTCCGGTAAAAATCCATCACCCTGCCAGTGCAGTATTTTTATCCTTTGTGACAGCGCATCGGCAGCATCATTAGAGATCATCTTTTAATTGCATAAGACGCCTAAATTTTCAAAATCTTTATACACGTCTAAAAAAGGAATATTTCAAAAGGTGTAGAATATTATCATCATGAACCATCTAAACCTGCTAATAATACATCTAAATAGAAAGGTAGTATTCAGTTGTTCGATATAGAGCTCAGTAATGGTACGCCTATTTATATGCAGATAAGGGAACACTTGAAGAAAGAGATATCTAGCGGTATTCTTGCCGGTGGAACAAGGCTGCCTACTGATCATGAAGTCTGCCAGAGGCTAGGGGTAAGTGTCGCTACGGTAAAGCAGGCGTACAGCGAGTTAATTAAGGAAGGGTATCTGGAGCGCTATCCCGGCAGAGGAACATTTGTTGCCCAGGATATGGTTCCTGCCAATCGGCCTTTTTCAGATTCTAAAAATATCGGTATAGTTTTTCATAATATCTTTTCGGTGACGGATCCATCTATTGCCAGGACAGTTGAAGGGATTGCTGAAGCTGCACAGGCATACGGTTATGAAATTCATGTTTTTACCACCAACGGGCGTAAAATATTTGACGGTAGCGCCATTTTACGTGAAAACATATTTAAAAGGCATTTAGCCGGGCTGATATTTCTTAGTCCCATGGAAGAGAGCGATATCAGGGAGTTGCAGAGGCTGAATTGCCCGTTAGCTGTTGTTGACGATGTCTATCTTAATATGAAAGTCCCAGCGGTTCTATTTAATGATGAAGAGACAACATATTTTGCTACCAGGGAATTGATACGGAAGGGCCATCAAAAAGCGGCTCTGATTGTCAGCCAGAGGTTGCCGCTTGATCTGCGTATCGAGAGAGGCAGAGAGAGGATGTGGGAGGGGTACAGGAGAGCGATAAAAGAGGCTAAGCTTGATTTTTTGGAAATGGTAACTAAATACGTTAGAGATAACGATAAGAGAATAGCCGATATTGTAGCGGATAAACATGCTGTTTTGCAGGAAGCTACGGCGCTGGTCATAGCCGGAGATTGGCTGGCTCAGGAAGTCTATGATTATCTTTGCCGGGAGGGCAGGGCCATAGGTAAAGATGTTGACCTCTATATTCTTACCGGTGTTTCTGTAAATATACCCGGCGCTGAAGCTATATACTTGCCGTTGAAGCTGCAAGGAAAGCGAGTATTTAAAATGCTGATGGATCAAATCAACAGCACGGATTTTAAATGCAAGGAGATCTTGCCGGTTGAATTCGATGTACCGGTATGTTGACAGCATAGCAAATAAGAGTACAAAGCGTGATATAAAAATCTAAAAGGCTATCGGAGGTACAAGATGATTATCAGATACGAGGGCTGTCGCAGGGAAAGAAGAGGATTTACACTTATCGAGTTATTAGTAGTTATAGCTATTATAGCAATCCTTAGCGCCATACTTTTTCCGGTTTTCAGTAGATCGAGAGAGAAGGCCAGGCAGACGACCTGCCAGAGTAATCTGAAGCAAATTGGGCAGGGATTGTTGATGTATGCGCAGGACTACGACGAGTGGTTTCCACCGGCTTATAATTCCTTCGGCACAGCCGGCCAGAGCAGATACTGGGCGGATTTTTTGGCTCCATATGTCGGAGTCAAAGGAAAATACGATAAAAATGCAAGTCCTTGCTATGCGAACACTATTTTTGATTGCTCCTCCCTGGAAAGCCAACTTATCGTTCCCACGGATTATCTCTATTTTCGGGTGCTGTGGGCATATTGGAGCGGGGGCACAAATGAGTGGGCGCAGTATAATGATATGACCAGGATTATGAAGCCGAGCGAGGTAGGCGTGGTAGCGGATTCGGAGGGATCCGAATGGGGCAATCCCACCAGTAATGCCGGTATAGGCGTGCTGGGTGAAAAAGTTTCAAGCCAGCGCTTGCGTAACAGGCACTCCGAGGGCTTGAATATTCTCTACTGCGATGGCCATGTGAAATGGCAGCGCGCCTCGATAGGGGATAATTTAGCAAATATTTTCGATGAATCAAAACACAGATAATTATGCGGATGGAGGAGACTGCTGTGACTAAACGGTTAATGGCTTTGCTTATAGCGCTGGTTTATATAGTGTTTACGGGGATATTTGCAAGTAAAGGCAGATGCGCCGGAACGGCCGGCACACCTGCGGGCACAGAGTTTCATTTTGACGGTAGGGTCCATATAGAATGCAGCACCCTGGATAGACTGGGTATTACGGATGCATTTACGCTGGAAGCATGGCTTAAGCCTCTGGGAGAGCATGACTATAACGTCATAGTTTCTGCGTTGGGTAAAGAAGACGGCTTTGCATTATTCTTGTATAGATCCACAAGGGTGAAGTTCGGCATAAACAACTGCGACAATAAAAACGCCATTTGGTCTAGTGCGGGGATAGTGGAAAAGCAGTATAACCATATAGTCGCTGTATATGATAAAGGTGCCGCAACCATTTATATAAATGGTGTGTCAAGAGGAAGGAAGACCTTTACCGATACAGCGATAATAAAAAATAAGAATCGGCTGGTAATAGGAAAAGGCCCGGGAAGCTCGCTCTTAAAAGGAGATATGGCCGCCTTAAGGATTTATGATAGAGCGATTGATTCAAATGAGGTGGCGTGGAACTTTGATAACCGCCGCAATGGCAAAAGGGCAATAAATAATAGAGACGGATTAGTTCTTGATCTTGATTTTGGAGGTATGACAAAGGAAGGATTATATAAAGATACCTCCGGCAAAGGTAATGACGGCAGGGTTATGCACTCGTCTGCAAAAGTTCCTGCCGCACCAACGATTTCGCCGCAGCGGGCTGAAGATAGCAACTCGACCAAGATGTCGTTGCCCGTTGTCCCCCTTAAGGCGCAGGTGAAAAGCAGCCACGGGGTACCGATGCTGTTTTTAAATGATAAGCCTACATCGATTCGTATATATAGAGAACATAATTACAAAGGCAAGGAAGAATATATAAAAAATCTGGCGGCAAGCGGGGTTAACGTATTCTTTTGGGGTGTTTCATCGGGAGCATTTCATCCGGCGCAAAAGAATTACGGGTCATTGCCGGAGTTTTTTGAGAAGGAATACTGGGGCGGGAAATTCAATGCCCCGGTTTTGAGAGAAATCATCAAGACTTTTCCCGATGCAAAGTTCATTATTCAATTGGATACAACTGCCCGTGTCCAAAAAACAAAAGATTGGTTTGCGCAGCATCCTGATCATATAGCCGTATGGCCGCCTAATATGGCCAAAGGCAACCGGGGATCTATAGCATCCGAAATTTGGCGGGAGGAAACTATCAAGTGCCTGAAAGCGCAGGTAGGCTATCTGAGGGAAAGCCCCTTTGCCGACAGAATTATCGGTTATATCATTTGCGGTGGAGGCGGTGAATGGGGAGATTATTGGGATTATAGCCCGGTAGCACAAAAAGCATTTGCAAGATATATTACGAATAAGTACAACAATGATATCGGATTGCTTAGAGATGCTTGGAACGATAATACGCTGGATTTCAAAAATATTTCTATGCCTGGCTTTGAAGAGCTATTCACCGCTGATGACGGCATATTCTATAACCCGGTAAAGAGTAGGAAAGTGGCTGATTTTTTCGAACAGTATTATGAATTGGCAGCGGAAGTTATTTCTGATTTTGCAAAAGCAATGAAAGAAGCTTCGAATAATGAGAGTCTTGTTGGTACTTGGGTGGGCGCAAATTACTATCCTGGGTGGCATGATCAGCCTTATGCGGGTTTGGTAGCTTCCAGAAGGCGCGGCGCTTTTGAGCGTTTGATATATGATAAAAATATAGATTTCTTCTTTACTCCATTTAATTATCGTGAGAGGCATGCAGGTGGTGTCTTTCAACCCCAATATCTTTTACCTTCCGCCATATTGCATGGCAAAATGGCAATAGTGGAGGATGATAGCCGGACCTGCGCATCCACTCTGGGCCATCCAAGTTACGTAATTGCTGAATCCATAGGGGATAATTTCGGCTGGGCAAAAACTCCGGAAGAAACAATCAGCGTTCTCAAACGCAACTTTGCCGGCATACATACCCGTGTAGGGAGTAGTATCTGCTGGTTTAGTATGGGCAGTCCCGGGGGTAAATCCTTCGATCATCCGGAGATATTCAAGGCGATAAAGAATTTTTCCGCTATAGCGGATCGGTTGCTGGAGAATGATCGCAATAACGCCCAGATAGCAGTAATTTACAACAATAAATCGTTCAATTATCAGAAATTCAGCTTCGCATGCGAAGATTTTATCTTTCGCCAGAGCGTGGAAGGCATATCCAGGTTAGGGGCTCCCTTTGATGATTATCTTGATACCGATCTTACATCCCCGGACTTTCCTTTCGATCGGTACAAACTGTATATCTTCGCCAATACCTTTTACCTGTCTGATAAGGTAAGAGAGATTATTGATCAGAGAATAAAGAGAAACGGCAATGTCCTGTTATGGATATATGCTCCCGGTTATATAACGGATAACGGGTTATCAGTAAAGGCCATGTCGGATACTATAGGTATGGAAATGAAGCACTTGGATTTACCGGGAGGGGCCACTGACTATACAAGCTCAAAGCAGAATAATATATTGGATGCCAAAGCCGTCGAACTGCAAAAAGGATTGGATGTTTACCTCATTGACTATGCGCACAGAATGACTAAAGGGTTGGCCACTGATTTAAGGTACGGCCTCAGACAGTCTCTGTCGCCGGTGTTTTCCTGTATTGATAAGCAGGCTATCGTTCTGGGAGAGGGGGCCAGTACCAGCTCGACCGTATGGACTTTCAGACAAGCAGGTCTTTGTGTCAAGGAATTTAAAGATTGGACTTCAGTCTGGTCTGCGGTGCCCAATATTCCCTCCTCTTTGTTAAGAAATATAGCCGGATATGCAGGTGTCCATATATACGATAAGGGTGATGACCAGGTTTTTGCCAGCGAAAGATTGCTGGCAATCCATACAAGATATGCTGGAGAGAGAATTATTAAACTGCCTAAAAAATGCGATATTTATGACCCATTCAAAAAAGATTATATCGCCAAAAAAGTGCAAGAATTCAAAGTTGATCTGCCGGCAGCCTCCACGGGATTGTGGATGCTGGAATAAATGGAACCGTCGCTTCCGTTATCGTCTCTGCTACGGCTAAGTTGAATTTAAGAAAAGGGAAACAGTAGCTCTGTTTAAGGAGAAGGCAATGTCACAACGAAGAAGAATACCCTCGGTTGGATTATTCCTCCTGGCCTTAATGACATGTCTGCTAACCTGCTCGCTTGTCGGTTGTACAGGTCGTGATCCCGGGAAGAAGATCATACTTGAAGTTTATTACGATGCTCCGCTTCATATAAGTGATTACTATCTGAGCGTTTTTCGGAAATTCGAAAAGGATTATCCGTATATCCGGATTAAGAGTGAAAGAGGAGTGGCAAATTACTATGCCAAACTCCAGACCCGGATGGCATCAGGAACGGCGCCTGATGTAATGTATATACAGAATAAAAGCCTGGCTGATTACAGAGATAGAGGCGTGCTTTTAAATTTAAAAGCGTTCATAAATAAAGAGAAATACGATCTTGATGACATTTACGAACTCGGACTTATCGAAGGGGGCATATCTGAAGAACAGGTGTACGGTATTCCCGTTACAGGCGCTCCCGAGGTCCTGATCTATAACAAACGCCTGTTTGATGAATTCTCTTTAAGCTATCCCGATGAAAGATGGAGTTGGGATGATCTGCTTGCAGCCTCCATTAAACTGACCCGGGATACAAATGGTGATGGTAGAATCGATCAGTTCGGCATTTCGATTGTGCCTGGCTGGTGGGCACAGGATATTGCCTGGATATGGTCTAACGGCGGCGAAGTTTTCAATGATAAATTGAATAAATGTGTGGTAGATAATAGACAGGCCGGGGAAGCTATACAGTTTTTGGCGGACCTTACCGGCAAGTACAGGGTTACTCCCAAAAAGCTGTTGGATGCCAAGCAGAATTCTGTTGCTGATCTATTTATGGGTGGCAATTTAGGCATGTTTGTAGGCCTTCCTTATGTTGCTTTAACGGAGTTCAGCAAGGTAAAAAATCTTGACTGGGATATCGCTCCTGTACCTAAATCACGGCTTGGCAAAAGGGTTGTCAGGTATACGGGAGAATGCTGGACAATATCATCTAAAACCGGGCATCCAAAGGAAGCTTGGCTGCTTCTCAAACGCTTATGTTCCAAAGAGGTCGCCCGGGAACTGGCAAAGAGAAATATGATCCCTGCAAGAATCTCCGTGCTGAAATCTCCGGACTTCATAAAACCGGATACAGTCTGCCGGGAGGAAGTAGTGGTCGAATCTCTCAAGTTTGCCCGTGCTGTCCCCTCTTTGCGTAATGTGGAGGAACTGGGAAGTATTTGGAAAAATCAGATTGAAGCAACAGTGCTTGAAAAGGATGATGTAAGCTCCGCTCTGAAAAATATTGAAAGGGAGTTCAATACGGTTTTATTTAAGAAGCATGCTGGAGATTAGATGGCTTGATGATGATGATCATGCATTGCAAGGCTGTAAGCAAACACCCTTGCAATGTTGAATAATATTTTGGTAAGAATGAATTTGAGAGGTATGTTGTTATGCAACTGACAAAATCCAAAGAGCTTTATCAAAAAGCGATAGAAATTATTCCCGGCGCTTCACAGACAGGCAGCAAGAGGGTATCAGCCTTTGCTCCCGGCGCCTTTCCCATGTTTACCGTCTCTGGCAAAGGAAGTCATATCTTTGATGCAGATGGACAAGAGTATATCGATTACATAATGGCCCTGGGGCCGATAAATTTAGGCTATTGCTACCCTGCCGTAGATCAGGCTATCGCCAGGCAACTGAAAAGCGGCATCATTTTCAACCTGTCGCACCCGCTGGAGATAGAGGCCGCAGAAGCGTTGATAGAGATGATTCCCGGAGCCGATATGGTGCGCTTTTTCAAGACCGGTGCTGAAGCTGTATCGGCTGCAGTACGCGTAGCCAGAGCATACACCGGCAGAGAGAAAATACTGTCTTGGGGGTATCACGGCTGGCATGATATGTGGTGCGCTCAATTGCCTCAGCCTTTAAACAAGGGTGTGCCTCAAGATCAGCGTGACCTGATAATACCCTTTAGTTACAATGATTTCACCTCATCCCAATCCTTAAAAAGCAAGTTGGAAGAGAATAAAGGAGCCGTGGCCGCTATAGTCATGACCCCTAACAATTACTGGGAGAAAGCTAAAGAGGGATATCTTGAATATGTCAGAGAGATGGCAAATGCCTATGAAGCTATTCTGGTATTCGATGAGATAGTTACGGGTTTTCGTATGGCCAACGGCGGGGCGCAGGAATATTTCAATGTCATACCTGATTTAGCCTGCTATGCTAAAGGAATAGCCAACGGCATGCCCATATCCGTTCTGACAGGAAAGAGAGAGATCATGCAAGGCATGGAAGAGCTTTCCATAAGCACGACATATGGAGGAGAGACCCTCTCTCTGGCCGCTCTGACAGCTGCATGTGAAGAGTACAGGACCAAGCCTGTAGTAGCTCATATGTGGAGCTATGGAGCCAGACTGATGGAAGGGTTGAACAAGCAGGCTGAGAATTATAATATCAAATGTTGTTTCATTGGATATCCGCCGCTGACAGCCTTTAACTTTACTTATGAGGAGGCCCGGCTGAACGCTGATCTGATGACGTATTTCCTGCAGGATAATGCTGAGAACGGTATTCTTTACAGGCGAGGCGGTCCCATATATATCTCATACTCCCATAATGAAAGAGACCTTGAGCAAACCCTGGCCGTATCCGATAAAGTCTTCTTTAATATAGCCCAGGCTCTGGAAAAGGGAGACCTGTCCGCCAGGATAACAGCCATCGGCACTCCCATGGAATCCATTATTACGAGATATAGATCATGATAATAGATGCTCATGTTCATACCTACAACAGATCTCATAACGCCCTTCTGGGAAGCAGGTGCTCTCAGGAGATCGTCATCAGGGCCCGAGAAGCAGGCATAGATAGAATAGTTATCTCATCATTGGGCCGAACAGCGTATTTGCCTTATCCATCCTCGCAAGAAGTAAGAGAAGCTAATGATGATGTTTTGAAGCTGATGCAGGAGTTTCCTGAAGAGGTATACGGACTTTGTTATCTGAACCCCAGGAATCCCGATTGGCGGGAAGAGATGCAGCGATGTTATGATAGAGGCATGATCGGTATAAAGCTCTGGATAGCCGTTAAGGCATCATCCGCTATACTTTTCCCCGTTATTGAAGCAGCTATGCAAAGGGACCTTTTTATACAGCAGCATTCCTACCTGAAGAACAGAGGCAACTACAGCGACGAATCAGAACCCTTTGATGTAGCTCGTTTAGGAATAGAGTATCCCCAGGCCAGGATTATTATGGCTCACGCAGGTGGAAACAGGCGGGAAGGCTTGGAAGCCATTGCGCCTATGCCTAATATCTATGTCGATACCTCTGGAGGGGTACCTGAATGCGGTGTAGTAGAGAATGCAGTTGCGATACTGGGCTCCCAAAGAGTACTTTTCGGCAGTGATGCTCCGGGAAGAAGCTATACCGTACAACAGGCAAAGATTACAGCTGCGAATATACCCGATGCCGTTAAACATCAGATCATGGGAAATAATTTTCAGGGGTTTATCAGGTATGAAGATAATTGACGTAGATTTGTACATAGGACGATGGCAGCACAACAGCGCTGTTCAAAGCAGCTTAGGCCGATTACAAGAGGAAATGCGCCGTCACGGTATAGAATACAGCTTAACCACCCCATTGGAAAGCATCCTGGCAGAGGATAACCTCGAAGTGAATTACCATTTCTTCAAGGAAACAGAAGGGTGCGCTTCACAGATAAGGCCTGTACTGGCTTTGAACCCTCAGCAGCCTGGGCTTGAAAAAGCAATTGAAAGATATATCGATCAAGCCGTTGGTATCAAATTATTTCATCGCTTTCAGCGATACAGTCTGTCCGATTCGCTATTGGAAATAATATATCAGACAGCCCAAAGCACGCAGCAGCCCATTGTCATACCGTTACATCTCTTTGAAGAGAGGACCGCTGTGCGTTCTTTTGATTTTCTTGGGGAAGTGAAGTTAGAGGAACTCCTGCAAACAGCAGATGCCTGGCCGGCTGTTAATTTCGTTTTTTCCGCTCCATTACCTTATGAAGCGATAGAGTTGCTTGCCGCAGGCAGGAAGAATATCTTTGTCACGACCTCTTTTCTGGAAGGCGAAGGATTGCTGGAAGAAATAATAGGTAAATATGGTGCGCAGAAAATCCTGTACGGCAGCAACTATCCCTTTTTCTATATGGAAGCCGGCCTGAGGAAATTATGCCCTCGAAGGTTCTCAAGACATGCAATAGAGCGTATATATTTCAATAATGCGAATAACATCTTTAGGAGTGACAGGTAATGATTAAAATAGGAATAATAAATATCGACACTTCTCACCCGATTACTTTTGCTGAGTATCTGAAGAAAGGCAAGAGAGCCCGTTATACGGCTATCTACAACGATGGCTTCCGGAGCGAGGCCGAGGTAGAGGGTTTTATCAGTAAATATGGGCTGGAAAGGAGATGCAGCAGCATTGAAGAATTGGCGGATTGTGTCGATATCGGGTTTGTGCAGGGATGTAACTGGGATAGGCACTTGAGCCAGGCAAAGCTCTTTTTGGCCGGCGGTAAGCCGGTCTTTATAGATAAGCCGATAGTGGGATCGTTGAGCGACTGCCTTAAGCTGGAGGAGCTTGTAGCTGGTGGAGCAGTAGTCCTGGGCAGTTCCTCGGTTCGTTATGCCAACGAAATAACAGAGTTTATGAGTATTCCGGAGGAGGAGAGAGGCAAGGTCCTGAATATTTACGGAACGGCCGGGGTGGATGAGTTCAATTACGCTATTCATATTGTGGAAGCCATAGATGCTTTAGCCGGCGCAGATGCCCTCTCAACCAGATTCATCGGTCGCGGTCGTCTCGACGGTAAAGTCTGTGAAACTTTTTTTGTGACTTTCGATAACGGTATTACGGCCGCTTACAATACCTGCCATGGCCTTTGGCAGCCCTTTGAAGTGGTCGTCATGACGACTAAAACGGTTCATCAGTTTGGAATAGATAATAAAAAGCTGTATGGGGCGTTGTTGGACAGGATTTGCGATTATATGGAAACGGGAGCAAATAGGCTGGCACCGGTATCAAGGCTGACGCATGCGGTTAAAATTATGCTGGCAGGGCGCCTGTCCCGGGAAAACGGAGGCAGGGAGGTCTTGCTCAGGAATATACCGGAGAATGACCCGGGGTTTGATGGTGATAAATTTGAGCGGGAGTATGCAGCGGCAGCTCAAACCTGACCGCATCCTCATAAATCTATATACGAGAGTCTTAGGGTAGTGCCAAGAGTGTAGGCCTAACTCCTATTTACTCTCTATTAAGAATGACTTCTCCATTTACTTTCAGTTCAATCACTACGCCATGCCTGGATTTAGGGCATAGAGCTGCCGGAGTGTTGCCGCCTACATCTTTGTTGTATGTCAGAGAAGTAAATAAACCTGGATAATTGGGATCGTAGGAATACGAGGAGTACTTCTCTTCAACCGCATCTCTTACTGTGCTGCCATTGTCATCAGAAGGGCAGATAAAGGCCTTTTTATCATTAAGATAAGGCGGGTTAGGTCTGTAGATATCAGGGTCAGCTAGGGCCAAAAAGCCGTTTACGCTGTTGTAATTCGTATTGTTTCTTGGAGGATACCCCTTGAAATCAATTCTGTATATAGCTAGAGCCTGTCCTATGGCATGGAGATTGGAGATACATTGAGTCTGACGAGATCGAGCCTTAACCTTGCTGAATACCGGCATGACTATAGCTATCAGCATGGCGATAACGGCCAGGATAACGAGAAGTTCTATCAGGGTGAAGCCCCGACGATATTCATGAAGCAGTTTCATATATTGCTCCTCCTGCTTAATTATTCGCCGGTATGCAGGGCTACTCCTGCATAGGACTTTTTCTGTTGTAATGCTGAAAGCAGCCTGGAGTGCGCTTGCAAGTCAAGGTAAAATTGCGGTTTGGAGCGCGAGAGAAGAGGTCGGTAACGATCTGCGGAGAGTGTGGAGTACCGCTTGAATACAGGGCATGTTTTCTGCTATGATGTAGCTTGGTAGCAAAAACAAGCAAAGGAAGGCAAATCAAATGCATTTGATGGTACAGGAGATTCACGAGCAACCTAAGGTGCTGCAGCAGATTATCAAGCAGGAGGAAGCCGGCATAGCTTCTATCTGCGAGGAAATAAAGGCCAGGGATATACGTTTTATAATTATCGCTGCCAGGGGCACCTCGGATAATGCCTCTACCTATGCCAAGTATCTTTTTCAGATAAACAACGGCCTACCGGTGGCCATGGCTGCACCATCCCTTTTTACTCTTTACGAAGCTGATATAAGGATGGATAATACCTTGATAATCGGCGTATCCCAATCCGGTGCAGCCCCGGATGTTATCAGTGTAGTGGAGAATGCTCGTCAAAAGGGAGCAATGACGATAGCTATTACCAATGAAGAGGGCTCGCCTCTGGCAGTAGCGGCAGAGAGAGCGGTTTACTGCAGAGCAGGCAAAGAGCTTAGCGTAGCCGCCACGAAGACGTATACGTCGCAACTGGCCATCTTTTACCTTTTATCTTCGTTGCTCAAGGGAGATAAGGAGGCGGTAGGCCGCTTGGCGAGTGTCGGTGAAAAAATGGAGCGTCTCTTTGAGACGGAGAAAGATATAGAGTGCGGTTGTGAGCGGTATCGATATATGAATGAGTGCATGGTAATAGGCAGAGGAATGAATTATGCCACAGCATTGGAAATGGCGTTGAAGCTTAAGGAGACCTGTTATGTGGTAGCAGAACCTTTCTCAGCCGCTGATCTTATGCACGGACCTATTGCATTAGTGGAAGAGGGTTTCCCCGTCATACTCTTTGCCTTATCAGGACGTACATATCCCAATATGCTGCAACTGACGAAAGATCTTAATGAGCGTAAGGCGGAAACCATTGTCATCTCCGATATGCCGGAGGCTCTGGATCTAGGCAAGACGGCTTTTCGTCTTCCTGCCATTGCGGACGAGGGCCTGTCTCCATTAGTAGGTATAGTAGCGGGGCAGCTATTCGCTTATTATCTTTCATATTCCAAGGGATATGATCCTGATAAGCCGCGCTCCCTGCGCAAGGTAACTTTAACCAAATAAGCGGATATATTACTTGCGGCTTGACGGACCATCAGGCCCATGGCAGCTTCTTATTGACAAAGGATAGGTCTGATAGTACACTTTTGCTTGTCATTACATAGCTCTGATGCCCGGGTGTAGTATATGCTGCGGGCTAGGGCCTTATGTGGATGGTGTCATCTTTGGGGGGAGGTGCTGTCCCTTTGGCTGATGTAGTCAGGACCGAGGGATTGACTAAGTATTATCTCAACTTCTGGGGTAACAAGACAGTCATCCTTAATGATTTGAATATAAGTATATCCGATGGAGAGACCTTTGGGTTTGTGGGGCCTAACGGAGCAGGAAAGACCACTACTATTAAGCTTCTTTTAGGTCTGTACAGGCCTTCCAAAGGCAGAGCCTGGATATATGATAGGCCTGCAGGAGATGTTGGCGTCAAGAATCTTATCGGTTATCTTCCAGAAGGCCCTTATTACTACGATTTTCTTACTCCCGAGGAGCTTTTATCGTTTTACGGCAAGCTCTCCGGCCTGGATCCCGCTAAAATAAAGCGTAGGTCGGATGAGCTTCTGGA
Source organism: bacterium (assembly GCA_028685295.1). Classification (GTDB taxonomy): domain Bacteria; phylum UBP13; class UBA5359; order UBA5359; family UBA5359; genus UBA5359. Next base: position 33,372 of record JAQUEL010000002.1, on the reverse strand, counting down.
GATAGTGGGACTTTCCGGCGCACGCAAGCTGCAGCTGCGCAAATTCTCTAAGGGAATGCTGCAGCGTGTGGGTCTGGCGCAGGCCTTGGTCAGTGATCCTAAACTCTTGATATTGGATGAACCCACATCCGGGTTGGACCCTTTAGGCCGTATCGAGATCAGAGATCTGGTTCTCAGGTTAAAGAAGGAAGGAAAGAGTATCCTTTACTGTTCTCACCTGTTGAATGAGGTTGAAATGGTCTGTGACCGTGTAGCTGTTATCCATAAGGGAAACCTGTTACGCATGGGCACAATGGAGGAGCTTCTCAGCATAGAGGGCGAGTTGGAAATGGTTGTAAGGGGATTCAATGAGGAATTGTTAAGCCGCATCAAAGAGGCGGCTGTCGACATATCGGTTCTGGATAGCCAGGAAGCCCTGGTGACTGTAGGCAGCCGTATCCATGCGGATAAGGTTATAGATATTGTTCGTAGTAACGACAATGCGGTCCTGGTATCGATGACTGATCGGCGTCGGTCACTGGAAGATCTCTTTGTTTCCATCGTCAAGGGAGGTAAGGAAAGTTGAAGGCAGTAGCTTTAGCCATGGCCACCTTCAAGGAAGCCATCAGGAAGAAGGTTCTTCTGGTTCTTCTGGTCTTCGCCTTTATTTTTATCGGCAGCTCTCTTCTTTTCACCTATTTTTCCGGCGGCGAAGAGATACGCATGGTCAAGGACGTGGGCCTAACCGGCATGCTTGTTTTTGGTCTGCTTATAGCCACATTTCTGGGTATGTCATTGATACCGACGGAGATAGAGAAGCGCATTATTTATACCATTTTATCAAAACCTGTCAGGCGCCTGGAAGTAGTTGTAGGTAAATATCTGGGTGCGGCACTGGCGGTGCTGATTATGGTTTTACTCATGGGTCTGGTTTTTATGGGCCTGGTATTCTTTAAGGAGCATACCTTGTCGCTTATTACCGCCCTGGCTATAATTTTGACCTTTTTTGAACTTCTGGTAGTTCTGGCTATGGCCGTGACCTTCTCGACTTTTACGTCCTCCACTCTTAGTGTGGTGCTGACTATTTTCTTCTATATTCTTGGCAGTTCATCCGATTCACTGCAATATCTGGGCGGACGCTCGGATTCACCGCTGCTCAAGGCTGCGGTTAAAGGCTTTGGTTACCTGATACCGAATTTTGAGGTCTTTAACATCAGATCCCAGGTTTTGCATAATGAAGCTGTACCGTGGGTTTACATCTTTAAGGCTATGATCTACGGCCTTCTACTTTCGGCGGCGCTATTGATAGTTGCCGGCATGTTCTTCCAGGAAAAGGAAGTGTAAGCATGAGGGGCCTGTCAAGGAACATAAGTAAAGCGCAGAAATTTTATCTGTTGGTTTTGGTCGGCATTTTTATCATAACTGTATTTGTCAAAAAAGATATTGAAACCGACCGTATCAAATATGATATGCTGCCGGAGAATCTATCTCCGTCTGATCAGGTTCTGGGCGGCCTGGTAGGCGCTTTCAGGGAGATTACAGCCGATTATCTCTGGGTAACGATGGATTCCTTCTTTCATTCCGGAGATTGGCAGCGTCTAGTGCCCACAATAGACCTTGTAGCCCGTCTTGATCCCAAATTCATTCAAGTCTGGTCTGTCGGCGCCTGGCATTTCGCATATAATATAAGTGTACCGGCTTCCAGTGTAAAAGTAAAAGAGCAGATGATCCGGCAAGGAGATGAATTCCTGGAAAAAGGCATCAGGTATAACCCTCATATTTATGATCTGCACTTCGAGCTCGGCTGGAACCGCTTTGACCGGCAGCTGGATTACCAGCGAGCGCTGCCGGAAATTAAGGCTGCCTATGCTATTAAAGATCATCCTCATTATGTACGCCATATGGTAGCGCATACCTTAGAGAGGCTTGGCCGCATAGAGGAAACTAAAAAGCTATGGAAGCAATGTATAGATGAAGGTGATTGCTCTCCGGCCTTTGGCAATTATTCCAGGCTGTTAAAGGGCGATTGCCGCATAGGTGTTCCTATATATAAGTTGAGGAATAGAGGTCAGGAGTGGGAGAAGTGTTTGGCTGACAAAATACAGGTTTCCGAAGCGGAGATCGAAGCTTATTATAACGCTCATAAGGATCTCTACATGGAGCCGAAAAAGATTCAGGCCAGGCACATTCTGTTAAGCAATAGGGCGGCGGCAGTAAGAGTATTGGAGAGATTGAAAAAAGGCGAAGACTTTGCTGCTTTGGCGAGTAAAGTCTCTATCGATAAGGGAACGCAAGAAACAGGTGGCAGTCTGGGACTCTTCCCAAGAGGGCAAATGGTACCGGAATTTGATCGGGCTGCCTTTGCTCTCAAAGAAAATCAGGTCAGCGATATAGTGAAGACTAAGTTTGGGTATCATGTAATAAAAATGGAAAAGTGTATTCCAGCTCGTTTGAAAAGCCTGAAAGAGGTTAGAACTCAAGTAAGAGATAAAGTGGTTGATGATAAGATTCAGGCTAATGTCCAGCGTAAGCTTGCTGCAGGCTATAGGTGGGGCGTTCCTGAAATAAAAACTCCGGAAAAGAAGTGAAAGATAAAAGATGAGATTAGCGTCAGGTAAGGCTTTAATGGGTTTTGCCATTCTTACCGGCTTGGCTGCATTGGTAGCAGAATCCGGTTGCGGCCCTATTACCGGTTGCATTGAGGCGCAGATAAAGGCTAAGCTGCCGTCAGCTATCGGTCCTGCTGATAACTATGAGGTTCATCTTGCAGATACCTCGGCATTCTCTCTTCTCAGGGGAAAGGTAGGTCGTATTCATATCGAAGGCACCAGGGTACGGCCGAAAGATATGCCCGTTATTAAGCATATGGTTATCGATGCCAGGCATATCAAGGCAGATATGCAGCAAAGGGCTGTTAACAGCGTTGCTGAAACTACTTTTCAAATTGAGTTGGACCAGGACGATCTTCGTGATTTCTTACGCAGTAAATACGATGATCAGGCCGATGTAACGGTCAAAGAGAGTGGTCTGACCCTATCTACTTTACGTTCCATATCCGGGCTGAGAGTACGCATAACCGCTAATGGTTACCTTGCACCTGATAACGAGCAACAGGTAAGTTTCCATCTTACCGAACTTCATGTCAGCAAGCTGCCTCTTCCTCCTAAGCTGGCAGAAAAGATTCTCGCAAGTTACAATCCCGTTTTTGATGCTTCCAGTCTCCCCTTTACCATGCGCATTAGAAAGCTGGCCCTTCAGGAAAGAAGAGTAATCATCAGCGGTGAGGTGGACGGCTATTTGAATAAATTCTGAAAGTATTGAGTTGCTCCTCTCTTTATGATAGATTAGTAAGGCTATCAAATCCCCGTATTAAGTGAAAATAGGCGGTAATCAAGAATAGGCATGTCTCGGCACAGGAATGAGGGGTACTCTTTTTGGGAGGGTATCGTCAAAGCTATGGGGTTGGTCTTTGGCGATATCGGTACCAGTCCCATATATACCTTGACGGTTATCATGGCTTTGATAAAGCCTACAGAGAGCAACGTTTTCGGTATACTGTCGCTGATCGTCTGGACTCTAATTCTTCTAGTTACCATTGAGTATGCCTGGCTGGCCATGAGTTTGGAGCAAGATGGACAGGGAGGAACTGTTGTTCTCAAAGAGATTCTGGTCAAACTCCTGAAAAGCAACCGGCAGATAGCCTTTGTCGGCTTTTTATCCTTTCTGGGGATATCGTTGATACTGGGAGACGGCGTCATAACGCCGGCCATAACTATTCTCTCCGCTGTTGAAGGTATGCGCCTGGTACCCGGCCTGGCCGGCATGCATCAATGGATGATTATTCTTATTGCCGCATTGATAGCCATCAGCCTCTTTTTCTTCCAATACAAGGGAACGGATAAAGTGGCCGGAGCATTTGGGCCGTTGATGGTGATATGGTTCATAACCTTAGCTGTCTCCGGAATAATCTCCATACAGAGCCTGCCCGGGGTAATCAAGGCGGTAAATCCTTTATACGCTTTAAGCTTCCTTATGCATAACGGAATTGCCGGTGGATTGATTCTCTCGGAAGTCATACTTTGTGCTACCGGCGGGGAGGCTTTGTATGCCGATATGGGACACCTGGGGAAACGTCCGATAATCAGGGCCTGGTATTTCGTCTTCCTTGCCCTGGTTATCAATTACCTTGGGCAGGGTGCCTTTATCCTGCGGCATCCCGAAGCACAGAACATCCTCTTCGGTATGTTCCGCGAGGAGTTGAATATACTCTACATACCTACTCTGATACTGACTATCCTTGCCACTGTCATTGCTTCCCAGTCCTTGATCAGCGGTGTCTATTCCATAGTTTATCAGGGAATTACCACTCGTATCATGCCCTGGTTGAGAATAAGCTATACTTCCAGCAAGCTTAAATCGCAAATATACCTAGGTTCCGTTAATTGGTCCCTCATGGTAGCTGTTGTTTTTATTATGCTTGTTTTTCGCCGATCGGAAAATTTGGCGGCTGCTTATGGCCTGGCCGTTACAGGAACAATACTATAACCGGGATAATGATGACCATGATCTTCTCTCGCTCATCTTCCTGGAAGGCGCCTGTTGCAGCTATGGTGACAGTGGTTGATGCCGTCTTTCTGATTGCCAACCTTAACAAGCTCAGTCATGGAGGTTACTGGTCCCTGATTCTGGCTGCTATTCCTCTGGCTACCATCCTGATCTGGACTAGTGGGCAGAAGGCACTTTACCATGCTATGTGCCCCATGGATATGAAGAGTTTCATACGCCGCTATGAAAAATTATATGAGAAGGGGAAGAGGCTTGAGGGCGCGGCATTGTTCTTTAATAGAACAGTCGATATCGTGCATCCATATCTGGTGCACTGTATTCTGGATAGCGGTATTATCTATGACAGAAATATTCTGGTCTCCGTCCGTAGGACCGACGAACCTTACGGCTTGACAACGGAAATCTACCGCAATAGGGCTTCCGGTATGGATCTTCTGGAGTTCTGGGCCGGCTACAGGGAGGTTCTGGATATAGAGAGCCTGCTGAAGCAGAACGATATTGAGGAGAGAGTCATTTTCTATGGTGTGGAAGATATAACTACCAATAACTTTTTCTGGACGGTTTTTGCTATGCTCAAACGTTTGGCACCGACTTTCGTCCAGTTTTATAAATTGCCTGCAGGCAAGATACAGGGGGTTGTGACCCGAGTAGAAATGTAAGGATCTTTATCCCTCGTCTCGATCCGGCCTGGCAGCTGTTGGTACAGCCGCCTGTTTTTTTAACCGAGCGGTTTCTTTTCTTCGCTTCAGAAGATCCATAGCAATAGGCGCCACGGAAAAGAGAGTTATGAAAATAACGACGATCGAGAGATTGTTTTTTATCAGCGGCAGATTGCTGAAGTAATAGCCGCCCAGTATAAAGATCATCACCCAGGATATACTGCCCAGGATATTGTAATAGGTAAAGCGCCAGGGTGTCATCTGCCCTACTCCAGCCATGAAAGGCGCAAAGGTTCTGATTATGGGTACGAATCTGGCTATGATGATGGTCCTGCCGCCGTAACGTTCATAAAACTGGTGGGTTCTATCCAGATATTCCTGTTTAAGAAAACGAGATTTTTTGCTCAGCATGCCCGGCCCGATAGAGTAGCCGATCCAGTAATTGACGGCATTGCCGGTAATGGCTGCGATATTGAAAATAATAAGCAACGGCACTAGTTTAAGGCTGCCGGCCGCAGCCAGAGAGCCGGCTATGAAGAGCAACCAATCACCAGGCAGGAAGGGAGTTACCACCAGCCCCGTCTCACAGAAGACGATGAGGAAAAGAATAAAATAGGTCCAGGTACCGTACTGTGACACAATGGTATGGAGATGTTTATCGATATGGAGAAATATTTCTAAAAAGCTCATGACCATCATCCCATTTTACCGTACTATCTTACTCAAGGGAACAGTTCTTGACACATTTGTTCAGCAGAGTTAGCATATATGGGGCTTTATTGATTGCTTTTTCATATTTTTCTGAGAGAGTTATAAAGATGTCGGTGTGTATCGGGGGTAGCTGATCATAAACAAAGTCTTTGTTTGCAGCAATATGCAAAATAGTTTACTTGTAGTGAGCTATATATGTTTGCATAGCCATAAGTTATATCGGAGCATGAAATGTGTTATTCCATTCCCGGCAGGGTAGTGAGTATTGATGGTCGTACCATCATTATAGATTATTTTGGTGAGCAGCGGCGGGCTGTTAATGAGATCAGCAACCTGAGAGAGGGCGATTATATCTATGCACAGGGAGGATATGTCATAGATGCTGTTCCTGATGCCGAGGCACAAGAGGTGCTGGCACTCTGGAAAGAGCTCTTCTTTGAACTCCAGGAGAGAGACCAGCATCTGTCCGGTTTCAAGCGTATGGATAAAACAGCCGGCGATCGGTTGTCGTTGATATTGGAACGGATAGTTGCCGATGAAGAAGAGGTGACGGAAGAGGATCTGCTTTATCTTCTCAATCTGGAAGGCAAAGAGGATGTAGCCCGACTGATGCAGGCGGCCAATTATCTGCGCCATAAGCATCTGGGTAACTCTTGCTGCATCCACGGCATAATAGAGTTTTCCAATTACTGTAGACAGAGCTGTGGCTATTGCGGCATATCAGCTCGTAACAAGAGGCTGAAGCCTTACAGGATGACACCGGAGGAAGTGGTGAAAGCCGCTTGCAAAGCCATAAGCAAGTACGGTTTCAAGGCATTGGTTCTGCAAAGCGGCGAAGATCCGGCATATTCAATCGATAATCTCTGTCAAATAGTCAGCGGCATCAGAGAGAGAGAGCCGGCGTTGATCTTTATCAGTTGCGGTGAGGTAGGCCTACCCGGAGTGCAAAGATTGTATGAAGCCGGTGCCAGAGGATTATTGATGCGGTTTGAAACGAGCAATCCGCATCTTTATGAGCAGTTGCATCCCGGGCGCAGGCTGGACAGCCGTCTGGAGCATCTGCGTGTTGCTTTCGATATGGGCTATCTGCTTATAACCGGAGGGCTTATAGGCCTTCCCGGCCAGACGAGAGAGGACATACTCGGAGATATCTCTCTTACCAGGAGTCTGCAAGCTGAAATGTATTCCTTCGGCCCCTTTATTCCACATCCGGGGACGCCATTGGCAAATTCGCATAGTCCGGCTGCTGTGGAGGTGCTTAAGGCATTAGCCGTTGCCCGTATTGCCGATGCCCGAAATGCTAAAATTGTCGTCACTACCAGCTTTGAAACTCTGGAGAAGGATGCTCGTCGGCAGGGCCTGAGTGCCGGAGCCAATTCCGTTATGATAAGCCTGACACCTGATGCTTTGCGCCGGGAATATACGCTTTACCCTGATCGAGCACATTTGAATGAAAGCCTTGAAAATCAGATCTCCGATCTTCTGAATATTCTTTCAGATCTTGGTCGGGCACCCACCGATATAGGGGTAAGCCATGCAGCGTCTTAATTGACACGGCTGCATCGGCAAGGTAAAATAGCGGTGTATTACGCTACCTTGTCGGCTTCTTAATGAGTGGGCCGTGACAGGTTTTTTTATGTCGTTATTAGGAGAAGGCCATGCATTTGTACACTTTTTTGTCTTTATTGTTAATTTTCGGTCCGTTAATTTTTGGCTTGCTAGTCATGCTGGCTCCCGGCTGGCGATACAAGACACCTGTGATCGTTTTATCTGCTTTGACAATAATGGCAGGCGGTATTCTTCTAGCTTTGCAAGGCCCATTCACACTCTCTATTGATAGCGGTTTGATGAAGGCTCTGCCGCTGATTGAATTGCTGATTCTCGCCATCATTATTTATATAGGCTTTGCCATTAAAAAAATGCTGATTATCGGTCTGGGGATTCTCCAGTTGGCTATAGGTCTTATTTCGGATATGCTGCCGCACTCAGTACAGGCACATGTGCCCACGCTAAAGGTGGACCTTCTCGCTGTGATTATGGTGCTTATAGTTTCCGTCATCGGGCCTCTGATTGTTATGTATGCTATCGGCTATATGAAACGGTATGAAGTGCATGGTCCGGAGCAGATGAGAAGCACCGGACTTTTCTTTTTCTTTTTGATAGGTTTTCTGGGAGTGATGAACGGCCTGGTCATGTCCAATGATCTGAAATTACTGGCTATCTTCTGGGAATTGACGACGCTCTGCTCCTTCATGCTTATCGGTCACGATAAGACCGAGGATGCCGGAGAGAGTGCCTACAGAGCATTATGGATAAATTCTTTGGGTGGCGCAGCGTTGATGCTGGCTTCATTTCTCAGCATATCTGCCAGTGGCTCGGCAAGTTTGGACGAGCTTGTAGCTGTTGGCTCTCTGCTGCCGCTGGCATTGATCTGCCTGGCCGCTTTTACCAAATCGGCACAATTGCCTTTCCAAAGCTGGCTGCTGGGGGCCATGGTAGCGCCGACACCTGTATCCGCTCTACTTCACTCCACTACCATGGTCAAAGCCGGTGTCTACCTCATCATTCGCCTGGCTCCGGGGCTGGGCGGCACCAGGATGGGACAGGTAGTGGCTATAGCTGGTGCTTTCACTTTTGCTCTTGCTTCCGCCATGGCGATCAGCCAGAGCAACGGGAAGAAGGTTCTGGCTTATTCAACCATAGCCAACCTTGGGCTTATAATTATTTGTGCCGCTATCCATACGCCTCTGGCTTATGCGGCAGCTATCCTGCTTACCTGCTTCCATGCAATTTCCAAGGCGATGCTCTTTCTGTGTGTGGGAACGATAGAGCAGGGTATAGGTAGCCGTGATATCGAGGATATGGAGGGGCTGATGCGGAAGATGCCTATAACAACCGTTATCGCCATAATCGGTATGGTTTCCATGATGATGCCTCCTTTTGGTATGCTTATCGGCAAGTGGATGGCTTTGGAAGCAGTCATTATGTCGCCGCTGGTCCTCTTTTTGCTGATTATGGGCAGCGCTTTGACAGTGGTGTTCTGGTCCAAATGGATAGGAAGAATACAAACGGTGGCCTATCATCCCGTTTATAAGATTGAAGATGTTCCCTTCTCTATGTTTGCTACTAAGGGTGTTTTGTTGCTGGGAATTATTGCTGCTGCTGCAGTTGTTGTTCCACTGTTCAAGCGAGTAATAAGCCCTATGGCCATGGCGATGTTCTCCGAAACAGTGGTAACTTCCCGTTCTTGGGATCTAATGAATTCCGCCAGTGCCTTTATTGAGTGGCCGCTTTTTTTCATGCTGGCACTGGTGGTGCCGGTACTTTTTTTGGTGGTTAGAGGCATCAAAAAAAGCCATATCCGGCAGCCCTTTCTCTGTGGCGAGAATTTAGAGGGCGCAAAAACCACCTTTGAGTTCAGAACTCTGATGGATAAAGGGGAATCTGCTCGTATCAGGAGCTACTATCTGAACCCGCTTTTCGGCGAAGCTCATCTTACGGCCTGGGCCAACCCGATAGCTATAGCGCTGATATTTATAATGTTTGGGGTGATAAGTAAGTGATCATGATTGATCCGGTAATTACAGCTCTTCTGGCCATATTCGCAGTACCGTTTATAGGCGCATTTTTGGTGGGGCTCGATCGCAAGCTTACGGCCAGAATGCAGAGCAGGATCGGTCCTCCATTACTACAGCCTATCTATGATGTTATCAAACTGCTGCATAAGGAACCCATTGTTGTCAACAGAGTGCAAATAATCTATGCCGGCCTTCATCTGATATTTATGGTTCTCTGTGTGGTTCTGCTGGCCCTTGGTCAGGATATGCTGATGGCGCTCTTTATTCTGGCTTTTTCCACTATATCCTTGATCCTGGGTGGAATGAGCGTGCGCTCACCTTACAGCAGAATAGGAAGCCAGAGAGAGATCATGCAGATGCTCTCCTATGAGCCGATTTTAATTCTGATGCTTGTAGGTATATATCTGATTAACGATAGTTTCATGGCACGAGATATCCTGGCTTCCGGCAAGCCGCTTCTTCTATCTTTACCGCTTATTTTTCCGGCCTTTTTGATGGTAATGGCTATAAAACTGCAGAAATCACCCTTTGATTTTTCCACTTCACATCACGGACATCAGGAGATAATCAAAGGCATTACCCTGGAATATTCAGGCCCCTTTCTGGCTATTCTGGAAATTACGCATTGGTATGAAATATTTCTGCTCTTCTTTATTATAACGATGTTCTGGGCCACCAGTATCCCGGTTGGACTGCTGATAGCGGCGGTCTGTTTTTTCTGTGAAATACTGCTGGATAACATTATGGCCAGGCTAACCTGGCCGTGGATGCTCAGGTTTATGTGGACGGTAGCCCTGGGCCTGGCAGTTACCAATGTGTTATGGCTGTATATTTAAATCTTTAGGAGTGCTTATCTTATGAATTGTCGGGAGAAATCACCCTGGATAGTCCATTTTAATTGCAACAGCTGCAATGGATGTGATATAGAATTTTTAGCTTGCCTGACACCTATATATGATGTTGAGCGTTTTGGGATTGTGCATGTGGGAAACCCTAAGCATGCTGATATCCTGGTGGTAAGTGGAGCGGTGAATCACCGCAATGTCAGAGTTTTGAAGAACGTTTATGAGCAAATGCCCTCTCCCAAAGCAGTGGTGGCTCTGGGAGCTTGTGGCGCTACCGGCGGTATTATGGCCGATTGCTATAACGTGTTGGGTGGAGTGAATCAGGTCATTCCGGTAGATGTGCTTGTACCTGGCTGTCCGCCTCGCCCGGAGGCTATCATGGATGGCATACTGCAGGCGGCCAGGCTTCTGAATGTGCATCAGAAAGATCGCCATGCCGGTGCTGAAGTGCGGCTGACGCTTCAGCCTGTAAGTGAGCCGGAAAAGGTTTGAAGAAGCGGTTTTGCATAGGAGAGATGAAATGAGTTTGATGAATACGGTAGCAGTGAGTCCGGACAGGCTTCTGCAGGAAGTCGCCGGTAAATATAGACAGAGATATCGTTTTGCGACTATGACCTGCACCGATATAGGGGATGGTTACGATATCCTATACCATTTTGATAAGGATTATGAGCTTTGTAATCTGCGTCTGTATTTGAAGAAAGGCGAAGAATTGCCCAGTATATCTTCCATCTTCTTTGCCGCATTATTGGTGGAGAATGAGATCAAGGACCTTTTTTCCATTCCCATCAGGGACCTGGTCATAGATTACGGCGGCAGATTTCTTCTAACTGAGGATGCTCCCGTAGCTCCCATGGGCAGAGAAGGGTGTTCCAGAGCTATAGATATTCGATTACAGGGAGCTCCGGAAGAGGAGGATAAATAGATGCCCGGAAGTAAGTCGATAATACCTTTTGGACCACAGCATCCCGTTTTTCCAGAGCCGCTACAGCTCCGGTTGGTGCTGGAGGATGAAAAAGTTGTGGAGGCTCTTCCGGCCATAGGTTATGTCCATAGAGGCATAGAGAAGCTGGCCGAGAAGAAGGAATATACGCAGAATATCTTCCTGGTAGAGCGAATTTGCGGTATCTGTAGTTTCATGCATGCTCTGGCATACTGCCAGGGCATAGAGATGCTGATGGATGTAACTGTGCCCGATCGCGCTCGCTATCTAAGAGTTATCTGGAGTGAATTGCATCGGCTGCACAGCCATCTGCTCTGGTTGGGGCTGCTGGCGGATTCTTTCGGTTTTGAGAGTCTCTTCATGCAATCCTGGCGCAGCCGTGAGGCCGTAATGGATATTATGGAAGCTACTGCAGGCGGGCGTGTAATTATTTCCACCTGCATCATAGGAGGCGTCAGACGCGATATCTCCGAAGAGCTTATGGCTGAAGTGCTGAAGACGGTAGATGTTCTGGAGCGTGATTTAGAGATTATTCGGCCGGTGGTCTTTGATGATTACAGTGTTAAACAGCGCCTGGTAGGTACCGGTCGTATAACTTCAGAACAGGCTTATGATCTGGGAAGTGTCGGGCCTGTGGCCCGAGCCTGCGGCATTGCCAGAGATTTTCGAGAAACAGGATATGCCGCCTACAAAGAGATCAAGGTAACTCCCGTTACGGAAACCGGCGGTGATGCTTATGCTCGTGCTCGGGTCAGGATAAGGGAGATGTATCAATCCATAGATATTGTTCGCCAGGCTGTCAGGGATATACCCGCCGGCGATATTGCCGTGCCTGCCAGAGGTAATCCTGAGGGCGAAGTCATATCCAGGGTGGAGCAGCCCAGAGGTGAAGTCATCTATTATATCAAAGGTGACGGCACCAAGAACCTGGAGCGTCTGCGGGTGCGGACCCCAACCTTTGCCAACATGGCTCCATTGCTGACCATGCTGCCGGGTTGCGAACTGGCCAACGTGCCGGTTATAGTTCTTTCGATCGATCCGTGTATAAGCTGCACGGAGAGATGATGGGAGTCTTAAAAGATGGTTAGTTTGCTGAAAAGCGTTATTAATAATGTGCTGCGCAAGCCTGAGACAAGGTGTTATCCGGTAGAGCGCCGCGCTCCCTTTGCAGGATCCAGAGGACATGTGGAAATGGATCCATCAACCTGTACCTTCTGTGGCGTTTGTGCTCGTAAGTGCCCAGCCAATGCCCTGACCGTGTCCAAGGATCCCAGGTCATGGACATTGGAACCCTACAAATGCATTGTCTGTGGTTATTGTGCGGATATCTGTCCCAAGAAGAGTATCTCCATGAACCCCAATCACGGTCTGCCAGGGGGGATCTGATTGCATGAGGCGGCCATAGCTCAGGCTGTTCTGGATACTGCTCTGGAGGCTCTGCCCGATAAAGATAGCCGGATTACCGCCATCACCGTGGTAGCCGGTGTGCTTGCTGGTGTGGAAGAGGAATGCCTGACGGCTTATTTCAATGAACTATGCAAATGTACGGCAGCCGAAGGGGCCTGTTTACGATTGGTGATAGAGCCTGCCCATTTGATATGCAAAGAGTGCGATAAGCAGACGAATTATGCCGGGGACGGACGCCTGGCGCTGCAATGCTCCGCCTGTGGTGGTTTCAATCGCCTTGAAGGCGGGAAAGCGCTTTATCTGGACAGTGTAGAGGTGGAATCTTGAGAGTTAGCGTGCGTAAATCTATCCTCAGCGCCAACGATGAGCAGGCTGAGCGGAATAAAGCCAGATTTAAGGCATCTCAGCTGATGGTGATCAATGTTATGGCCTCTCCCGGTGCCGGCAAGACCAGTCTGATCATGCGCCTGCTGGAAAATATTCCCTCAGAGCTCTCCAGAGGAGTTATCGAAGGAGATGTTGCCTCCTCTATTGACGCTGACCGTATTGCCGCCGTCGGTGTGCCTGTTACTCAGATCAATACCGGCGGGGCATGTCATCTGGACGCCTTCATGGTAGATCGGGCTATGGACGATCTTAAATTATCAGGGCCGGGATATCTTTTTATAGAGAACATAGGTAATCTGATCTGCCCTACCGACTTCAGGCTGGGAGAAACGGCTAATATGGTAGTGGCCAGTGTTCCGGAGGGTGACGACAAACCTATCAAGTATCCGGCGATTTTTGCTCAGGCCGATATTATTATTCTTAATAAAATCGATCTCTTACCCCTTATAGATTTTAATCTGCAGGCCTTTTCCGCCGCTGTCAGGGCCGTCAATGAGGAAGCTCCTATCATCAATATCTCCTGCACTACCGGAGAAGGCATAGATACGGCGGTCCGGTGGCTGCGGGAGAAGAGCATGGGGTCAGGAGTTTACATTTAACATTTAGCATTAATAGCGCCATAGGCAGGCATTTAAGAATAGCAACTATGTCACCGTAAGCAGAGCGATAAAAGAGCTTGATAACTCCTTGATGAGTGAGGTAAACTCCTGACCCCCTTCATATGGGAAGAGCTGGGCGGAATTTTTCATTTTACTCTCATCATGGTAAAATGTCCTTGCCCGGCACATTTATCACTATGTCGGAGCAATCAACGGAGTAGCAGCTACGATGAAAGCCGGATTTGAATGTATGCCTTGTATTTTGACTCAGGCGCTCAATACCGCCAGACTGGCTACCGATGATCAGGATACTATAGCCAGGATTATGGCGGCGGCCCATGATTACTCACGCAATATGGATCTATCCCTGACACCGACGGCCTTATGTACGCCTCTTTACCGTATGATAGAGAAGCTTTCCGGTAATCCTGATCCCTATGCCTCTATGAAGCGAAAGTATAACGATCTGGCACTGGAGCTTTATCCGAAGGCCCGTGATTTACTGATAAATTGCTCTGATCGTTTACATACCGCCCTAAAGCTGGCAGTAGCCGGTAACATTATAGACCTGGGCATAGGTATGAAGTTTGATCTGGCCGAGGTTGTGGCGGAGGTAGCCGAGGGCGATTTTGCCGTGGATGATTATAATACCCTGCTATCAGACCTGAAAACGGCTCGTAGTCTTCTTATTTTGGGCGATAACACCGGCGAAATAGTTTTTGATAAGATACTGGCAGAGGAACTGGAGCCTTACGGCTTGGATTTAACCTATGCCGTTAAAGATGGGCCTATCATTAACGATTCCACGCTGGAAGATGCTTCTTACGTCGGCCTGGACAAGCTTTGCCGGGTGATTACCAGCGGCAGCAACGGCATAGGCACGCCTCTGGCAGATGTCAGCCGTGAATTCCGTGCTATCTTCGATAGCGCCGACATTGTTATCGGCAAGGGGCACGGGCATTATGAGAGCCTGTCATCATCCACTCCCAGACGTATATACTGTCTGTTACGGGCTAAATGTCCTCTGGTGGCTGCCTCTCTGGGGATCAGGTTGGGCGAAGTGGCTTTCAAGCTTATAGCACCGGTCATGGATTCTTAGAAGCGAGGTCATGGTAATGGGTGCTTCATCGCAGCAAAGGAGAGCTACGCTTAAAGATATTGCTGAAATGACGGGTTTATCGATAAATACTGTTTCACGTGCTCTTCGTGATAAGCCGGATATTGGTGAGGATACCAAGCGCAGGGTAAGGGAAGTAGCTGCCAGCCTGGACTACAGCCCTAATCTGGCAGCTCGGCAACGTGCTCTTAAGCGTAGATATAGAATAGGTGTTATCCTGCCGAACATAGGCAATTATATATCCAGCAGCCTGTTTGATGCTCTCGATGAGGGGCTGTCAGAGTATGGATATACCGCTATAGCTTTTTACTACCGGGATATTGCCCGTATGGAAAACCATCTGGAGCCTGTTATAGCCGGAAAGGTAGATGGTATGGTTGTTATGGCCGGGGGGATTTTACCTGACGACTATCAGATTGTTATTGATCGTTTGCTGATGCAGGCGATTCCTTTTGTGATTTATAATCGTTTCGGTATAGAGTATGATTGCGTAATTACTGATATGGAAGCGGCAGCTTTAATGGCGGCAGAGCATTTTGTCGAAATGGGACGCTACGATATTGCCTATCTCTGCTCATCCAATGCTCATCTGGAATCTTCTGCGATGCAAGGCATAACAACCGTTCTGGCGAGTAAAAGCCTACCAGTCTTCTGCAGGCAGGCTTTATTGCGGGAAGATACTTCCATGAGTGGATATCAGGGAATGAACGAGCTTCTCAAATCCGAGAAGATACCGGAGGCTGTTTTCTGTTGTACTGATCAGATAGCCTTTGGCGCTATGAGAGCCGTTGAGGAGAGTCCTCTATCCATACCGGAGGATATTGCGGTTTGCGGTTTCGGCAATACTCCGGAAAGTCTTTTTTATAAGCCGTCACTGATGACGTTCGATCTTCGGATCAGAGATATTGCCGCTGGAATACTCTCTCTGCTTACAGCCAGGATAGAGGATCTTGCCAGGCCGCCGGAACAGCTGACTATACAGCCGAAGCTGGTGACCAGAGAATCCGGCAAAATTAATAAGCGGTGAGCAGCTCTTTTAGACACCTGACCTAAAGGGAGGCATAACCTCCAGGGTTTTATACTTATTTATGGATAATCCTTGGTGTTTGAACCGTAATCCTCCGGGTAAGAATATCCCGGGAGGTGTTACCGATGAATGGTGAAAACCGCGGGACGGCGCAACCGCTGCAGCTGCAGAACGGGTTTTTTTTGGGTAGGGTAGCCGGTATACCGATATATGTTGATTACAGCTGGTTTATAATCTTCATTCTCTTGACTTATGCACTGGCTGCCGGATATTTTCCACAGATATTTCCCACCCGCAGCCCGGTGGCACATTGGTTGCTGGGCGCCATTGCTTCCTTGCTGCTCTTTGCTTCGGTACTGATACATGAATTGATGCATTCCGTAGTAGCTAGGCGCAACAATATTCCCATATCAGGGATCACACTCTTTATTTTCGGCGGAGCTTCCCAGATGATGGATGAACCCGGCTCTGCGGCTGCTGAATTCAAAATGGCTATAGTCGGGCCGTTGACAAGCCTGGTGATGGCCGTGATCTTCTATGCCATCGCCAGACTGGCAGCTACTCAGGACTGGGGCGTATTACTGGTAGGCCTAAGTATTTATCTGACCGTTATCAATCTTGTTCTGGCGGTGTTCAATCTTGTGCCCGGTTTTCCCCTGGATGGAGGCAGAGTATTGAGATCTATTATATGGAGGGTTACCGGTGATCTGACCCGGTCTACCCGTATAGCCTCTTATGTAGGTATAGGCGTGGCCTATACTCTGATATTCTTCGGTATCCTATCGGTGCTGGCCGGGAATTTCAGCGGCATATGGCTGGTTCTTATAGGTTGGTTTCTGCAGAATGCAGCTCAGCAAAGCTATCAGCAATTACTGATCAGGCGCTCTCTTGGAGAGGTCAAGGTAAGACAGATTATGACAAGAGAGGTGATTACAGTTCCGGCTGAGATAACTTTGGATCACCTGGTAGAGGAATACTTTTTTCGTTACAAGCACGCTGCATTTCCGGTATTAAGAGATGAACGGCTGGTCGGCCTGGTGGTTTTCAATGACATTAAGGATGTGTCTCGCGATCATTGGCCCAGCACTACTGCCGGGCAGGCAGCACGTCCACTGACCTCCGATCTTGAAGTGGCTCCCGATGATGATGCTTTTGAAGCTCTGGAGAGAATTGCCCAGGGCGATACGGGGCGTTTGCTGGTTATTGGCGATGATGGGCTTGAAGGTATCGTCAGCCGCAAGGATATTGCCGGATTGATCAGTATGAAACAGCAAATGGGTGGATAAAGAAAGCCCCCTGGCGCTTGGGTGCCAGGGGGTAACAGCTTATTCTTCGTCTATTCCCTCTGCAGCCATGCCCATCTTACCTTTCTTACGCTCTTCCGTATCTTCGCCGCCGCCAAAAATACGCATGATATCGGTAAATTGCTGGATCTTATTGTCAGCTTTGCCAAAGATGCTGTTCTCCGGATATTTCCCGTTTTCATCTCTGGCCCCGGCTTCCATATCGGTGAGTATTTCGATGCCTTCATCTATGGATTTTACGGGGAAGATATGAAAACTTCCGTTCTTAACGGCTTCTATGATATCATTTCTCAACATCAAATGCTTGACATTCTGGTGAGGGATCATAATGCCCTGATCTCCTGTCAGGCCGCGTAGGCGACAGACATCGAAAAAACCTTCGATCTTCTGATTGACGCCTCCTATAGGCTGAATCTCTCCTTTTTGATTGACGGATCCGGTAACCGCCAGATTTTGTCTGATGGGCACCTCCGCCAGGCTTGATAATATGGCATAAAGCTCTGTACTGGAAGCGCTATCTCCTTCCACTCCACCATATTCCTGCTCGAAAGTGATGCTGGCGGATAGAGCCAGGGGCTTATCAACAGCGAATTTGCTTCCCAGGTATCCGGTTAGGATCATGACACCTTTATTATGTATCGGACCGCCCATAGCTGTTTCCCGCTCAATGTTGGTTACTCCTGACCGTCCGACAAATGTCTTGGCGGTGATGCGGGAAGGCTTGCCGAACATATAATCTCCAATATCCAGCACGGATAAACCGTTGACCTGCCCCACGACAGCGCCCTCAGTATCGATAAGCAGAGTACCTTCGTTGATCATCTCCTGCAGGCGTTCTTCTATCATGCTGGAGCGATATTTTTTCTCGTACAGCGCTTTTTCTACATGTCGGGCCATGACATACTCGCTGTTATCCTTATCGGCCCAGTAACTGGCTTCGCTGATGATATCCGATATTTCGATAAAACGTGTGGAGAGCTTCTTCTGGTTCTCAATCAGACGGGAGCCATACTCCACTATTCTGGCCACACCGCTCTTATGAAAATGCTTTAATCCGGCTTCATTGACACGGGCAGTGATAAACGAGGCATATTCATGTATATGCTCGTCATTACGATTCATATCCGGCCCGAAATCGGCCTTAACCTTGAAAAGTTTGGGAAAATCCTCGTCATAGGCGTAAAGCAGATGATAGATCATCGGATTCCCGATGAGGATGACCTTGACATTGACCGGAATAGGTTCGGGTTTTAGAGTGGAAGTGGGGATAGGACGGTATTGATCACCGATATTCTCTATGGTAATCTCACCGCTTCTCAACACTCTTTTTAAAGCGTCCCATGATTGAAAGTTCATCAGCAGATCCAGCGCCTGCAGTACCAGATAGCCACCGTTGGCTCTGTGAATAGCTCCAGGCTTGACTAAATTGAAGTTGGTGGTCATGACGCCGAACTTAGCATCGTAATCTATCCGGCCTATCAGATTATAATATGTCGGGTTATTCTCAATAACCACAGGAGCACCCTCAGCATGACCGTTGGTTATAAAAACGTTGACCTTATATTGATCGAAGGTAGGCTCCCCCTGTCCTAACGCCTGCATCAAAGCAAGCTGGCCATCTGTAGCTCCCTCCGGCCGTGCGACATGTTTGAAATTATCCAGATGTTCGATAATATCATTCTGCACTTCGCCTAAATAATCTATTACCTTGGAGCATTCTTTATAATCATCTCGTATTCTATCCAGCAGATGTCCAATAGCAAAGAGCGCCACCTCTTTATCCAGGCTGCGTATTTTCTCTTCTGCCTCTTGTTCCAGCTTTCTGGCCTTATTCTGAGCCTGGCCGATCTCTGTCTGAAGGTTGATAAGCTTGTCCTGCAAACGGTCCTTCTCATCTTTATCCAGAGCTTCAAACTCATCTCTGGACATAGGTTTGCCTTTTTTGGCAGGAACGGTGACAATCCCCATATTGGTCATCTCTATTATGAAGCCGCTATTCTCAGCTATGGCCTGAATTTCCGTAAGAATTTCGTCGCGGCGTTTTTGAACATCCTTAAGGATCTCGCTCTTGCGTTTATCATAATCTTCATTCTCAAAAGCACGCGGGATCTCTTCTTTACAGGCAGCTATCAACTGGTCCATATCTGCGGCCAGTTCCGGACCTTTGCCGGTAGGAACGCTGATGGTCTTAGGTTTATCAGTCTCCTTAAAATTGTTAACATAAACCCAGTCACAATGAGGGTCTTCCTGTCGAGCCTTATCATGCACAAAGGCCTTGATAGTAGAATTTTTGCCCGTTCCTTTGGCTCCGGCAGCATAGATATTAAAACCTCCTGTCTTGATGTTAAAGCCGAAATTAAGAGCGCTGATAGCTCTCTCCTGGCCAACGGTGCCGGTAAGCGGGGCTATATCCTTGGTGGTTTCAAAATCGAATTGCTCCGGGTTTACGTAATGCCTCAGATTTTCTACTGGAACCTCATTGATTTTATTCATGAGAAACCTCCTTGATGATACACTCTTTTGAAATTCTACCCTTACCAGGCAGACGGTAAACCTTACCAGGTAGGATTTCAGCTTGTCTGCGTTGAATACCAAGAGGGAATTCGTAAGGGATGTTATGCTTAATGAGACGATCTATATTCAGGGCCATAATCGTTGCCGTTGTAGCATGTAGAATGTTTTTTACCGGATGGTCGCAGGCGGAAGATATAACGGGAGCACCTACAGCTGTTGGAAATAGATTGCCCGCTAAGGCGATCTGGATAGATGCCTATGCTAATTGTCAGCGCTTATCAAGTCATGAAAACATAGAGGCTTTTATGACAAGGATAAAAGCCTCGGGTGCTGATACTGTAGTCCTGAGTGTAAAGGATGTCAGTGGGCTGGTGCTCTACCCCAGCCGTATTGCACCTCATATGAGCCTTTGGAGCGAGCTTGCCAAAGGTACGCCCCAGGCCTGTAATTTTCCTGCCGGTTTTGATGCCGTAAAGGATGTTCTGGAGACGGGACGTCGCTTTGGACTTAAGGTATATGCCGGCTTCCCCGTCTTTACAGAAGGCACTCTCAGGGCCGGAGCTGATTATCGCATAGGTCCGGTTTTTCTCCATCCTGATTGGGAAACAGTAATATACAGAAGTGAGAAGATGCAAAAGATATCCTCCAGCTATCCCTTTGTTTTTGTAAATCCGGTAATTAAAGAGGTTCAGGATTATGAATTGAGCCTTCTTCGCGAGATTGCAGAAAAATATGCCCTTGACGGCATTTGCCTTGATTATTGCCGCTTTGCTGATTTTAACGCCGATTTCAGCCCGGCCAGCCGGCAGGCCTTTGAGCAATATATCGGTTGCCGGGTGGCCGTATGGCCTGATGATGTTTTTGGTGGCGGGATCTGGAGGACAAAGTGGCTTAAATGGAGATCTCAGGTAATCAGAGATTTTGCAGAGAAAGCCAAAGTGACGGTAACCAAGGCTCGCCAGAAATGCGCTTTTAGCGCCTACTATGGCGGATGGTACAGGCATCACTGGGGAATGGGCGTTAACTGGGCCAGCAATGAGTTCAGACCTACCAGTTCTCTGGCTTCTTCTGATTATCACCAGACTGGAATGGCAGAGATTTACGATTGCATGATGCTGGGATATTATTTCGACCGTATTACCAGGGCGGAGGTCAATGACAATCCCAATCTGCCCACAGTGGAAGGGGCCATGGATATGGCTTACTGGGTAACTCGGAAGAAAACTCCATTGATAGGCGGGCTCTATATGCTGATGTATAAGAACAAGCCGGAGCGGCTGAAACAGGCGATAAAGTTGATCAGGCACAAAGGTCAGGGTGTGATGTTATTCGATCTCTACTGGATAGAGCGCTATAATTATTGGGATGTTATCAGGGATGCCTGGGCGGATAAGGTAAAGTAGGAGGAGGCGGATTTGAAGATCGATCGTTATTCTCTTAACGATGGAAGCTCATTTTCCATAGCTCCTGATTTTGGTTGTAACCTCTTCTCCTGGCATGTCGGCGGCCGAGAGGTTTTCTACCGTCCCAAAGGAGTTCCGGGCGAGAGGGGAAAATTTTACAAAGGCGGCAATCCGGTACTCTTCCCTTCCGTAGGTCGCACCTGGGACAGGAGCGGTGATAAACCTCGGCCGGAGAGTTATAGAATATACGGCCTGGAAGAAGAGTATAGAATGCCTATCCATGGTATTCTACCGGATGCCGTTTGGAAAAAGACGGCGGAACAGGTGAAAGAGAGTACTATCAGGGTTGAGTATGGATGTTGCATACCCAGGGAGATAAGAGGGAGATACTACCCTTTTGATATCGATTTCAGGCTTGCTTATACCATAGTCCCAGGCAATCTTTCTGCAACAGCATTTTTTAGGAATGCAGGAGCAACACCGGCACCTTTAGCCTTTGGTTATCATTCTTATTTTGCACTCTCGGACAATTCCCGGCAGGGAGTAAAAATTGATCTGCCTTGTAGCCAGCGCTTGCAACTGGATCCGGAATCTCTTGTACCGACAGGCGCTGTTGTGCCGGTAGACTCTACTTTGATGCTGGAAGATGGCGTACAGTATGATGCTGTCTTCAGCGGCATGTGCGGACATAGGGCATCGCTTACGGATACCGGTGCAGCCAGGGTTATCCATATTGATTTCGATGATTGGATAGAAGCACTGGTAGTTTTTTCCACGGCCGGCGCCTCCTTTGTCTGCATAGAACCCTGGACCAGAGGATTGGGCGCTTATGAAACCTTATGTCGGCCGGGCTGGGAGGGTGCCGGCACTCTCAATATACTGCAGCCTGGAGAGACAAGGACGATCAGAGTAAGCTACAGCGTTGAACCCTTGTCTTAAAAACACGAAAGATCCAAGAAGAGCAAAAAAGTATCCATAAATGCCTGTTTTTGCAGTGGTGAATTCATCATATATACCAAGCAATTGTTAGAGTTACAAGCATACAATAGCTATTACAGCTATTCTTGACACAAAAATATCAATCATGTAACATAGGCCCAAATAAAGCCTAATCTTCACAAGAAGAACGGGGGAACCGTTGTTAGGGGTGAATTTCGCTTGGGCGAATAGGCTATCCACCGGCCGTTACCCGTCAGCTAACCTCGTCGGCAATATGGGGGAAGGTAAAAAATGGATATCAAGCTGCTGGCAGCAGCGGCTGCTATCTATCTAGGCATGGCCGGCGGTCAGCAACCGGTCGAAGCTCAGGATAGTGATGGTGGTGTTAATTCCGGTAAAGCGGCACTTAAGCCGGGAATAATATCTACCTATGTAGTTAAAAAGGGCGATACTCTACGTAAGATCGCCGAGATGCACGGTTTACAGCTTACCACATTACAATGGTCCAATAATATTGTGAATCCGGACCTTATCAAGGTAAATCAAATACTCAATCTACCACCCGTAGATGGTGTTATTCACGATGTGGAAGAGGGACAGACTCTTGATGAGATAGCTGCTCTTTATAAAATTCCTCTGGAGGCATTGCTGAATGCCAATCCTGATATCGATGATCATGAAGGATTAGTACCCGGTGCCAGATTGATCGTTCCGGGCGGCCGGTTGCAGGTTACATCGCCGAAGAAGCAGGTTTCCAAACCACAACGCTTTCTACGGCCGGTTTCCAGCGGACGCATTACATCGCGTTTCGGCTTAAGGGTACATCCGGTATCGAGAAGCAAGCGTCTGCATGCCGGTTTGGATATAGCGGTATCTACCGGAACAACGGTCAAGGCCTGCCGTGGCGGCAAGGTTATCCTGGCCAGAAAGGCCGGTGGTTACGGCAATCTGGTCATTATAGATCACGGAAATGGGTTAACCACCCGTTACGGCCATAATTCCGTTCTCTTAGTCAAGCCGGGACAGAGGGTCACCCGAGGACAGGTCATAGCCAAGAGTGGGTCAACGGGCGTATCCACCGGACCGCATTTGCACTTTGAGGTGCGTAAAAATGGTAGTGCCGTAAACCCTGTTCCTTATCTCAAAGGCTGGATTAAATAACCTAACAATCAGGAAAATAATAGGCGGCAAAGCTCTCTTCCTTTCGGTGACCGGACAGAAGAGGACTTGGCCTGTATCGTTGCTCTGCTCAGGACGATCTTGTGATATAATATCGTCAGCATATATACTGACGGAGTATTCTCTTGCAATATTTAATCGGCAACCATAGCCTGATGAAACGCATCAACCGGACCAGGGTCATGAACCTATTGCGTATCAACGGCACGCTCTCTCGGGCGGAAATGACCGAGGCTACGGGACTGGATTCAAAGAGCCTTACAAATATAACCGGAGAGTTGCTGTCAGAAGGGTGGCTGGAGAGCTGTGGTCTGAGCAATCCGGCTATAGGACGGCCGAGGCAGCTTTTGAGAATCAGATCGAATAGTGGGTCTTTTATAGGAGTGGCTTTGAGCCCGGGAAGGGTTGTAGCTGTACGATGCGGTCTGGATGGAGCGATCCAGGCGGAAAGTTCTCAGGATATAAGCCCCGATGCCGGCATAGAGAGCCTGATGGAAGCCGTTTTTAGGCTGATAGACAGCTTGATTGGAATATCCGGAGCTGCCAGGCAAATAGGCTTTGCTGCTCCCGGCGTCATTATGCCGGAAGGTTCCGGATTTCTATTGAGCGTCAATATTCCGGGATTCAGAGATATTCCCGTTGGCGATATGCTGGCCGAACGCTACGGTATACCGGTAAGCATTGAGGATTCCTCCCGCAGCATGGCCATAGCCGAAAGCTGGTTCGGCCGGGCAAGGGGAGTGGAAAACTTTCTACTGGTAGATATAGATATCGGTATCGGCCTGGGTATTTACAGTGAGGGCAGAATATATCGTGGCACGAGCAACAGTTCCGGGGAGATGGGGCATACCGTAATAAAGCGGGACGGGCCGCTGTGTTATTGCGGTAACAGAGGCTGCCTGGAGACTCTGGCCTCCGGCAGGGCCTTATTGGAAAAGATATCCGGCATCAGGCAATCGGGCAGATATTCGTCCGAGGATCTCAATAGGTTGAAAGAGGCGGCTGCCGTAGGCGATACGGAGGTTGTAAATCTTCTTAAACAGGCGGGTGAGCATATCGGCATGGCTGTAGCCAATGCTGTCAATCTCTTCAATCCACGTATGTTGATCTTTGCCGGCCCCCTTGCCTGGGAAGACTCTCCGTTGGTGGAAAGCGCACGCCGGGATCTATCAGTTCATACTTTAAGCTCTTCTTTACGCCAACTGGCGGTCCAGGTTTCATCTCTGCATGACGGAGCCGCTTTGGGTGCGGCTGCCCTGGCTCTGAGAGAAGTTTACGAGGTCGAAGGAGTGCTGGCCATATAGCTTTGAGGTGCCCCCTGGCTACAGCCCCTAAAGATAAAAGAAGCGGAACGTGATCAATTACGTAGAGACCATGTTCACTCAAGAGATCGCCCTTAACTCTTTCTCCAAGACTTTTTCTTTATCACCCGGCTATTTATCCAGGCTCTTCAAAACACATATCACCACGGATTATCGGCTTCAATGGTATTCCCATATTTAATCATAATTTCAAACGGATTACGGAAATAACACCCTCTGCTTATCGCAAGATCGTGTGTACACGGAATAAGTAATAGAATTGTTTTTCGTTTTAATCTTTGAGTGAGACCAGCGCCTATCCAAAGCAGTGCACAGGATATGTTTATGTTGCAATAAGCCCTGAAGAGTTGCCTTTTGATGGTGTTGTATTGACTTATCGGAAATTATCTGATAAATTGCCTGTAAAGGTTCTATTACTAGGCTTGTAGGTAAGTTAGGGGAAAGCTTGGATGCATAAAGCAGGCATAGCGAAGAAGGATATTACTCCGCCGCCGGGGTTGATGATGGAGGGGAATACACGGGTTGAAGGCGCCAAAGGAGTGCATGATCCCTTATTCTGCCGGGCGCTGGCTATAGGAGGCGGCAGGCAAAGCGCTCTGCTGATCTCTCTAGATATCTGCGCCATCAAGAATGATCAGGTCAAAAAGATCAGGCAGGACCTGGCTCGGCGTACTGGATTGCCGGAAGGCAATATTCTGGTGGCGGCCATTCATAATCACGCCGGACCGGCTACTGATCTTTTCTATAAAAGTGATCCGGCATATATGGCCGATATGCTTAAGACGGCCGCTGATGCCGGCGAGGCGGCGTTCTCTTCCATGACCGATGTCACTATCAGCCTGGGCACGGGTATATGCGATGACATGGCACATATTCGGCGCATCAGAATGAAGGACGGCTCGCTTCGTATGAACTGGGAAGGGCTTGATCCTGCTCAAGCAGAAGGGCCGGTGGGTAGGAAGGATTCGGAAATTATTGTTCTGAATTTTGATTCTCCTGAAGGCGAACGTATAGCCACGCTGGTTAATTATGCCAACCATCCCGCTATTCTAGCCGGGGATAATTTTCTTTACTCACGTGACTGGCCCGGTGTTCTGATAGATGGTCTGGAGAAGCACTTTGGTGGTGTAGCCATATTCTTTAACGGTGCTACCGGAAATATCAACCATATAGATATCTATAATCCCGAACAGGGACGAGGCTTCTCAGAGGTGAATAGATTAGGGCATATGCTGCTGCAAGCCGTTATTCCTGCAGCCGAATCAGCTTCGCCTATCAGTGATGGAGAAGTGAGAGCGGCAGCCAGTAAGATTGAGATACCACATCGCCGTATTTCGACAGAGGCCCTGGAGCATGCCCGGGAAGTAGTGGTCAGGAACAAGGGAAAGAAGGAAGCGCTGGTAGATGGACTGAGCGAGAGTGTCTATGCCTCTGAGCTGCTCAAGCTGGCTGAGATGCAGGATTCCCCGGCTGTACTACCGCTTCAAGTTATTGCAGTTGGAGATGTGGCCGTAGCTGCCATACCGGGTGAGCCGTTTGCTGAGCTGGCGTTGGATATTAAATCAGGATCGCCCTTCCCTAAAACGCTGATAACGTCGTATGCCAACGGCTATCAGGGATATATACCTACCCGAAAGGCCTTTGCTGAGGGCGGGTATGAGGTTATGCCCACCAGTCTCAGCAGTTGTTTGGATGAGGGAGCTGCTGAAACAGTAGTATCCGCTCTATTGGAAATGCTGCAGCAACTGCATGGAGAGATCCATGATAAGTATCGTCAGAGCTGAATAATTTACTTCAATATTACTAAAGAGCTGAAAAGGAGAAACGGGATATGTCTGAAAAGTTAGCCATAGAGGGCGGAAATCCAGTAGTGGGCCCGGAGATCAAGTTGCCTGGATGGCCGGTATTCGATGAAGAAATTATCCAGGCTGCTATGGAGCCGTTGCGTTCCGGTAAAGTCAATTACTGGACGGGCCCCAAAGGCATGGAGTTCGAGCAGAAGTTTGCTGATTGGGTGGGATGTAAGTTCGGTATCTCCACTACTAATGGCACTGCTGCTCTACACACGGCACTGGCCGGGCTGGGTATAGGCCCCGGCGACGAGGTCGTCGTCACGTCTTATTCCTTTATCGCCTCCAGCTTCTGTGTACTGCAGGCAGGTGCTATTCCTGTATTTGCCGATGTCAGAAAGGAAGATCACACCATCGATCCTTTGGATATCGAGCGCAAGATAACGTCCAGGACCAGGGCCATAATCCCGGTCCATCTCTACGGCCAGATATGCGATATGGAGGCCATCATGGACATCGCCCGCAAACACAATCTGGTAGTAGTTGAGGATTGTGCTCAGGCGCATGGCGGTAAGTATAAAGGGCGCAAAGTGGGTTCTATCGGACATGCCGGCGCCTTCAGTTTCTGCCAGAGCAAGCACTTCACCACTGGCGGTGAGGGCGGCTGTGTGGTCACTAATGACGAAGATGTTGCCTGGATATGTCGCTCTTTTCGTGATCACGGTTACGATGTCCGTCATAGGATAAACATGCTTGAACTGGAAGCCAAACTGCCTTACATCCATAATATGGTGGGCTTCAATTATCGTCTGACCGAGATGCAATCGGTGATAGGTCTCAAATGTCTGGAAAAACTGGACAGCTGGAACCTGAAGAACCGCCGGGCTAATGGAGAATACCTGCTCGGGGCACTTAAGGATTGCCCGCAGCTTCTATATCTGCCGGTGGATAATGATGAAAAACAGAATGCCTTTTGGCTCTTCCCCATCGTCATCGACTTGGAGAGGCTGACCTGCGACGTCAAGACTTTCACCAAAGCCCTGGAAGCCGAGGGTATCCCGGTAGGCCCTGTGCTCTGGCCGCAGGCGTATAAAGAGAAAGCTTTTACCGAGCACGGCGGCTTTGGCAGCCACAAATTCCCCTTTAAATCCAAGGAGTATACCAGCCCTGAAGCGGTCAAATATGGCGATGTCTTCTGTGCCAATGCCGCCTGGCTGGAGGAGAGGACCTTCTTTACAGCGGTACATCCTACCATGGACCAGGGACATATGGAGCTTATTGCTAAAGCTATCCTGAAGGTGGCGGCTGCATATGCAAAATAGGTAAAATCATTCATAGCAGCTAAAAAGGGTTGGCGTTTTTATAAAACCGAGTATCAACTCCTTGTTTAGCTGATAAGAGATATCTGAAAATAAAGATGGAGTGCCGGCAGAAATCGTCCTATATTTTGAAAAGCATATTCAATCTTTAAAAATGGAGGCAGTAAAATGGTTAAATGGGGCATAATAGGTTGCGGCGGTATTGCCAGGCGCAGGATGGTACCGGCTCTGGCTGAGTGCAAAGATAGTAAGGTTGTGGCTGTCATGGATGTGGATAAGAGGGCTGCTGATGAAGTAGCCGGTCAGATCGGGGCCAGGGCCTTCTATACAGAGGCCGGTCTCCTGGCTGATCCTGAGATAGAGGCTGTTTATATCGCTACGCCTGTCTTCCTGCATCACAGGCAGGTATTACAAGCTGCTGCAGCCGGCAAACATATCATGGTGGAAAAACCTATATCCATCAGCGTAACCGAGGCTGAAGCGATGATAAATGCCTGTCGCCAGGCAGGGATCTATTTTACCGAAGGCTATATGATGAAATACCATGCTTTAAACGTCAAGGCCAGAGAGATGGTGCAGGCTGGAGAGATAGGGCCGGTAGTCTTTGCCAGAGCGCAATTGGGCTGCTGGTATCCCGATATGCCGGGTGCTTGGCGTCAGGACCCCAAGCTGGGCGGCGGCGGTGCATTGATAGATATGGCTACCCATTGCTATGATCTGCTGCAGTACATCATTGGCTCTAAGATAAAAGAAGTCTTTGCTTTTACCGATACGCTGACTTTTAAATACCCGGTTGATGACAGTTCGACTACTATGCTGAAGTTTGAGAACGGTGCTCAGGCAGTGGTAGATGCTTTCTTTAATGTTCCCGACAGCGCTGGTCAGGGTAAGCTGGAGCTCTACGGCAACAAGGGCAGCATTCAGGCCGAAGGTACCATAGGACAGGCGTCTACCGGGCGTATGGCGGCTTATTTAAGTGATGATGCCCAAGCTTACGATCCACAGCAAAGCAAGGATAGCCTGGATGTTGATAAGCGGGAGGTGGCTTACAGCCCTGTCAACATGTATGCCGCCGAGATGGACTATCTGTCGCAGTGCATAGAGAAGAGGCAGGCCCCGACCATGAGTACCGGTGAAGAGGGGCTATTCATCCTCAAGGTAGCTAACGCTGCTTACGAGAGCGGCAAAACGGGGTGCAAGATAGAGGTAAGATAATTTAGCAAACTGAAGAAGAGAGTAAAGCGCAGGCGCACGCAGACAGCGTACGCCTGCCTGTTGTTCTATTTCAGAACGGCGTGCCAGGCCGCCGGCGACAGCCTGCAGTATAGAGTTATATATTGCCGGTTCTCTTATAGATCTTGAACAGATTGCTATTTCCGATTCGTTACGCAGTAACCCGGCAGGGCTGAGCACATGTCGGATAATGTTGGATGCCAGATCTGTGTCAGGTGAAAATAAAGCATGATGTAAAACGGCCGTAAAGAGGTTGATTTACACCGGCAAGAGATTCCATCATGCCTATATGCGAGCCGCATAATACGCTATAAGCTTGACTGCGAAGGGATCGAGGGAGCTGTCTTTGCAAGATATTGGAATTCGTCGAGTATCAATGCAAATCGCCACTCCTTCACGATCTCGCCATAAAGCTGCAGAATCGACCACAGCGTTGGCAGATTTGCCGGTATCAGGTTGGGATGCTGAGGATGTGCTTTTATAATTACTTGAGCAAGCCATTCAATGTTGCCGGCAATGGTCATTGCCGAGGCGGGAAAATAGCAGTGAGGTTTGCCGTTGCGAAGAAAATGCTGCAGCATATATGTTTTACTCAGGCGTCTACGACCGTAGAGTAATCTCGGCTCTGCGGCGCTTCTTTCCCAGGCAGTTGTCGGCTCTGCTGTCTCATGCGTTCTATTATGGAATGAGGACATATTCCGCCCCTATTGTTAGTATACTAACAATAGTTACCGAAGTTAAATTCGATGAGAGTAGGATGTTATTATTATTCTGCTTTTGTATCCAGGAGGCGAAAGGGTTCTAACGGCAAAAAACATACATTATATGACAAATAATGAAGATATAATTGTATACCGGAGCGTTATGATTTATGTAGGAACAAGATAACCGGCACTAGCTGGAACAATTAAAAGGAGAGAGAGATGCTGTCCTTCAATGTGAAGAGAGAGCCTTTGTTACCAGAAATAAGAGGTGGATTACAGGAGATAAAGGCAGAGTATCCTGAAAGATTCACTCCTGCGGGGATTAATTTGCGGTTTATACCGAACCATGGCTTGGGTACGGGTAACTCCGTTGTCTTCGATCATGATGGATTGACAGTGTGCTTTGCCAGGCCTTGTGATGCTTTCCGAGCACTGGGACGCCTTCTAGGTGCAGCAGATGAACAGGCAGTACGACAAGGCTTTTCAGAGAAGGCCCGCTTTGATATGGCCGGCATTATGCTGGATGTTTCACGCAACGGGGTACTGACTCCGGAAACAATTGAATCTTTGCTTAGGCGTTGTGCCCTTATGGGTATCAATACTCTAATGCTTTATACCAAGGATATCTACGAGGTCCCCGGTGAGCCGATGTTCGGCTATTTACGAGGTGCCTACTCTGCTGCTGAACTCAAGCGAATAGATGATTATGCTTTTAATCTGGGTATCGAGGTCATACCCTGTATGCAGACGCTGGGGCATTTGGAGCCGGTACTGCAATGGCCGGCTTATGCCGAATACTGTGATACGGATGGCATTATCCTGGCGGAATGGGAAAAATCGTACGAGCTGCTGGAGAAAATGATCCGGGCCATATCGTCGCCGCTCAGATCCAGGCGCATACATATCGGTATGGATGAGACCTTCGGTCTGGGGACCGGCCGTTTTAAAAAACTCTTTGGGGACAAGCCCCGTTTCGATATCTTCAATAACCATCTGAAGCGTATGATAGACATCTGTCGGAAGCTGGGATTGAGCCCCATGATTTGGAGCGATATGTACTTTCGGGTAGCCTCCAAGGTAGATGCCTATTATGATAGAGAGGCTGTTATACCTCAAGAGGTTGCTGCCGCCATTCCCAAGGATGTCGAGCTGGTTTACTGGGATTATTACCATAAAGGCAGAGACTTCTACGAAGAGTTTATCGATAAGCATCGGGCCATCGGCTTTGAGCCGATCATGGCCGGCGGCATCTGGACATGGAGCCATTTCTGGGCGGCATTGCCCTTCTCCCTTACTGTTACCGAATCCTGTATGCAGGCCTGTAAGGCTAAAGGTCTGCGGCAGGCTTTTGTCACTATGTGGGGGGATGACGGCATGGAGTGCGATATCTATTCATCCTTGCCTGGCATCCAGTTCTTTGCTGAACATTGTTATGCCGATGCTGTAGACCCGGAGTTGCTCAGAGGCAACTTCCGAGGATCATGCGATGCTGATTTTGATGATTGGGTCAAAGCCGGTGAACTGGATAGAGTACCGGGAATCGTGGACCCCGCCGATACCTTTCTGGCGGATAATGTCAGCAAATGGTTATTATGGCAGGATCCGCTTCTTAGCCTGATGGATCCACATGTGGAGCATTTGGAACTGCGTGAGCATTACGATGGTTTGGCGGATTACCTCTTTGAAGCTGCTGCCAGGAAACCGTCAGCCCGCCGTTTGCAGCTTCCGGCTTATTTGTCCAGAGTGCTCGCTCTAAAGTTCGGATTGCGCCGGGATCTGGCAGCCGCCTATGCTGCCGGGGACAGAGAGCGGCTGCAACGTATAGCTGCGTCTGATCTGGCGGCACTGCGTACAGCCGTCGATGATCTCTGGAGATATCACAGAGAGATGTGGCTCAACGATTACAAGCCTTTCGGGCTTGAAGTGCTGGAATGTCGCTACGGCGGCTTGCGTACCCGTCTTGAAAGTCTTTCCGATCGCCTGGCAAAGTATCTTAACGGAGAGCTGGAAGAGATACCGGAATTGGAAGTTAAGCTGGAGAAGATCTTTACACAAGAGGGCTGTGACCTGCCCTATGTCGGTTATGCACGTGTAGCTACGCCCAGTCATATAAAATAGAGATAACGGTGGCATAATGATCGTATCAAAGAATTTTAATCTGATTGAAGAAGAGAACGAAATACGGCTGGACAACAATCTGATCGGCCTTGAGTTTGTTCGCTTTGAGGGAGACAGCGGCGTTGTTGCTCTCCGTGGGATCAGAGATATGCACAGCGGAGCTTTTTTTTGCTTTCAGAATATGCTTAATAGTCCCTGGTGGGAAATGGAATGGCGTGACACAGGCGGTTTTCGCGCTCTGATCAATAGTTCCTCTCCTGCTTGCGGTAACTACGGCTTAGAGTTGTCCGAAACTGATGAAGAGGTGACGCTTTTTCTGGAATGGAAGGAGATATCGCTTTACCGGGCACGTTGCGGTGATCCAAACCGGATAATTCCCCGGGAAAAGCAGGATGACAAAGTTGATGTGCGGATCAGCGTAAAGTTGTGCCGTGGTGATTCTCTCGCTTATTGGAGAGCTTCAGTGCATAATCACAGCTCCAGCTGGACGTTATGGCGCTGGACGCTGCCGCTGGCCGACAACGTTCATAGAGATGGAGCAGATCGCCGGTATGATAATCTAACCGTTCCTGAAGGAGGCTGGGGAGCCTATTTATCCTGCCCTGCAGAGGGCCTTTTTGCAGGCTGGAATGCAAAGCTTCAGGCCATATACCCTAGTTTTATGTGGCCTATGCAGTTCTTAGCCTTTGATAATGATAAGCAGGGTTTATATATCGGTTTTCATGATCCGGAATCGCATCCTAAGATATTGAATATGGAGGCTGTGAACGGCAATTTGAGCATATCCGTCGATCATTTTCCGGAGAATATGACTCAGGCTCAGCCCTGCTCCAATTTGAAGCACATGGTTACCGGTGTTTTTCAGGGAGACTGGTATGATGCATCCGGCATCTATAGAGGATGGGCCTTGAAACAGAAATGGGCGGCTAAAGGCAATATTGCCGATCGCAGTGATGTACCGGAATGGTTGCGTAAGATTGTTCTCTGGTGGTGTCTCTCTTCCGGTAAAGATACGGGTTCTCTATCTCTGCCGTCAGAGCCGCTCATTGAGGATACGGCTGATCTGGCAATTCGCTTGCACGAGCGCTTCCCATACCAGACCGGTGTTCACTGGTATAACTGGGGCCAGAACCTCTTCAATACCGATTTCCCCGACTTTCTGCCTGCAAAAACGGGGTTCAAAGAGCAGGTGAGACGTCTTCGTGATCAGGGTATAACCGTTATGCCTTATATCAACGCCCGCCTGGCTGACCCCAATTGCAAATCCTGGCAAGAGGATGGGATGGAGAGGTTCTCTGCCAAAAGGTCTTCTCCTCGTTGCAGCCCGGCCATTATGCATAATTATATAGAGCAATATCCTAACGAGCAGCTAATGGTACCGATGTGCAGCCATACTTCGTACTGGCAGGATAAGATGCGAGAAGTGATCAGTCGTATACGTCGGGAGCTGGATGTGGATGCCATCTATCTGGATCAGGTGGCGGCGGGAGCTCCTCCTCTCTGCTTTGATGCCTCCCACGGCCATCCTCTTGGTGGCGGCGGTTATGGAGTGACCGGTTACCAGAATATGTTGGAGAAGATTGTCACCTGGTCGAAGAAAGCAGTGTCAATAACTTATGAAAATGTCCCTTTTTAGGGTGCAAATTAACTTATGAAAATGTCCCATTAGTAATCTGTGGAAATTTTTATCTTCCTCGGTTGACATGGAGCCTCCTATGCTGTGTCTTTA
>JAQUEL010000091.1 GCA_028685295.1 bacterium | reverse complement strand
GCCGTTTTGCATCAAGGAAGGTCGGGAGAGGTATATAACTTTGGCGGAGCTAGCGAGCGTTCCAATATCTTGATTGTCAAATCCATCCTGTCATTGCTTGGCAAGCCTGAAAGCCTTATCAGCTATGTCAGGGACCGGCCGGGGCATGACAGGCGTTACGCCATAGCTTTTGACAAGGCTGTCCGTGAACTGAACTGGCGGCCTGAAACTGAGCTTGACGAAGGGCTGCGTTGCACGGTGGCATGGTATTTGGATAATCGTGACTGGTGGGAGCGGGTCAGAAGCGGTGCCTATCAAGACTATTATGATAGAATGTACGGCAGCCGATAAATGAAATAGCAAGCCGTCGAAGGCGGAAAAAGGCTTATGTGTGGGCCTGAAACCAACAACAAACAAACAGGAACCAGCAACTGTGCCCGAAGGGCGCTCTTAAAGGAGGCAGCGATGATAGAAGGGGTCGGAACCAGGAAGCTTAATTTGATATCCGATGAGCGGGGCTATCTGATGGAGATGCTGCGCAGCGATTGGAAAGAGTTCGATAAGGTCGGTCAGGTGTATGTGACGGCGGTTTATAAGGGGGTGGTCAAGGGCTGGCACTATCATAAGATACAGACTGATAGATTTATCTGTCTGCAGGGCATGGCCAAGGTTGTGCTGTATGACAGCCGTCCTGAATCATCTACATACGGCCGGATTAATGAGTTTTTCATGGGTGAGAAAAATCCGTTGCTGCTGGTCATACCTCCCATGGTGATGCATGGGTTCAAGGGTATTGCGGGTGATACGACACTGATAGTCAATGTGCCTACTGAGCTTTATAATTACTCTGCTCCTGATGAGCATCGTCTGCCGTATGATACTGATCAGATACCTTATGATTGGGGTATAAAGATGGGGTGAGGAAGATGTATAAAATAAGCGTCGAGGGACAATTTGACGCTGCCCATTTTCTGCGCGGCTATCAGGGGAGCTGTGAGAATCTGCACGGGCATACGTATACCATCAGAGCCGTGGCTGCCAGGGATAAGCTGGATCGTCTGGGCTTGGTGCTGGATTTCAAGGAGATGCGGCGTATTCTTCACGTTGCCATCGATGAGATGGATCATACGCTGCTCAACGATCTGGAAGCCTTTAAAGATCGCAATCCTTCGGCTGAACATATTGCTGCCCATATATATGCGGTTATGCAGCCTCTGGTGGAGCTTCAGGGGGCTGAGCTTCTGGAGGTGACGGTCTGGGAAACCCCGGGTAATTCCATTACCTATTCAGAGGAGCGCCAGGAATGAGGAGCGTTGTCTTGCTCTCAGGGGGGTTGGATTCCACGGTATCATTCACCAGGGCCATGCAGGAGGGTGAATGTGCCGTAGTTCTCCATTTTAACTATGGGCAACTGGCAGCCGGTCCGGAGGCCGGGGCAGCTCGCAGGATGGCGGCAAGGTTTTCCATTCCCTTTCAATTGATTGATCTTCCCTGGCTGGGTAGAATATCCCAGGCGGAGATAACCGGCGGGAAGGTTACGCCGGCCGGCCGGGAAGATTTTGAGGGTTCGCCTGCGGAGAGATCCGTTCGCTGTTTATGGGTGCCGAATCGCAACGGCCTTTTCATAAATATCGGAGCGGCATATGCCGAATCTCTGGAAGCCGATCAGATTGTTACCGGTTTCAATGCTGAAGAAGCGGCTGTTTTTCCTGACAATTCTCCGGAATATGTCGAGGCGGCCAATCGTGCGTTATGGTACTCTACCTTAAGCCATGTGCATGTGCATAGCTATACTCAGGGGCTGACCAAAAAGGAGATTGTCGCTCTGGGAAGGGCTATAGGCGCACCTTTGAAGGATATATGGAGTTGCTATTCAGGCGGCTCGGCCATGTGCTGGAATTGCCCGTCCTGCATGCGTCTGCGGCAGGCGTTGGAGGAAGATGGAAGCTGGGATTGGTTTTCCGGTGGAATAGAGGGTGGTGAATGAAGTGCTGCATCGTTATATAACGGAAGAGATTGAGTATACGGGAGAGCAGTTGAGATCGCTCTGGGCGTTTAAGGAATTTGATTTGCAGGGTGATTCAATAGTGGCTTTTGCCGGACCCTGCCATGTTCGCGGTTTGTATATGGTAGATCAGGCAGACGTCAAAGGCGGCTTGCATATTTACAGTGAGAGGATGCTTCATTTTATTGCCGAGCATTTTGATATGGACCTGGAAAAGACGATCTGCCGACAGCGTCTGCTGGTCAGCCTGGCACAGGATCTGCTGATGAGACAGGTCAGGGCGTTACGGGTGCAGCGCGAGGGAGATGATCTCTATGCCGAGGGCTGCAAGATGTCCGTATCCATAGCCACGCTGACCCCTGTCTCCACCGTCATACACTTCGGCATTAATATCAGCAGCGCCAATACTCCTGTGGCTACCAAAGGTCTGAATGATTTTGACATAGATGCCTATATGTTTGCTGAGGAACTGCTGGATAGATATGTAGCGGAAATGGAAGAAATACAGCTGGCCAGGGCAAAGGTGCGAGGGGTGGAGTGAAATGGCTTTAAAGGCGGCGGAGGTATTCTCCTCCATCCAGGGGGAAGGCTTATATGCCGGAGTAAGGCAGGTTTTTTTGAGGCTTTCCGGTTGCAATCTTAAATGCCGTTACTGCGATACGCCGGAAACCAGAGAAGCGCCGTCGGTGGTAATGGTGGAAAGCAAACCGGCCGGCGGTGATTTTTATGAGGTTGCCAATCCAATTGCCGTGGAGATGATGGCTGAAATACTGATAAAGATATACGGCCGCCGGAAGCTGCATCATTCTTTAAGCATAACAGGAGGCGAGCCGCTGTTGCAGGCTGATGCTCTTCTGCAGTTGCTGCCGCCTTTACGTGAGAAAGATATACGTATTTATCTGGAAACTAACGGCACTTTGCCGGAGGCTATGCGCCGGCTGGCTCCGGTCACGGATATAGTGGCTATGGACATCAAGCTGGAGACCGCTGCCGGAGTGAAGGTGCCGTATGAGGTGCAGCGCCGCTTTATAGAAGAAGCCAGAGGGACAGAGCTCTTTTTGAAGATGGTCATAACGGCAGGAACCGATCGTGTTGAGTTCATGAACACGGTGCAGTGGCTGGCGGAATTTGCTGGGGATATACCTCTGATATTGCAACCGGTAACTCCCTTTGGCGATATACGCGGGTGGTTGCCGCCTCATATGCTGATTACATATATGGATGCTGCTTCCGAAGTGCTGGAGAACGTCAGAGCCATACCCCAGATGCATAAATTATTGGGACAGCTATAGGTTATTAAAGGGTCACCCAGAGGAGAGTAATCTGCTTGAAACCGACAACCGACAACCGACAACCGACAATCAACCTGCAAAGGGATACGCACAGGCAGCCGGACAAACGGATCGGTATTACTACGACCATACCTATTGAGGTTATATATGCCGCCGGTGCCGTGCCGGTGGATTTGAATAATGTTTTTATTACCGACCCTGATCCGCAGGCTATGGTGGAGCAGGCTGAATTTGACGGATATCCTCGTAATATATGCGCCTGGATAAAGGGCATATACTCCGTAGCATTGCAACAAAATATAAAAAAGATCGTGGCTGTTACGCAGGGAGATTGCAGCAACACTTGTGCGCTGATGGAGACCCTGGCTGTCAAGGGGCTGGAGGTAATTCCCTTTGCCTATCCGTATGATGCCGATTACGACTTGCTCTCTCTTCAGATAGAGAAGCTTATGGTCCGCTTTGGTGTAGGCTGGTATGAGGTCCGCGAGGCAAAGGCTTGCTTAGATGATATCAGAGCCAGGGTTCATCGTATCGATCAGCTTGCCTGGGAGGATAACAGGGTGGGTGGTTTTGACGACCATTACTATCAGATTAGCTGCAGCGATATGAATGCTGATCCGGGAGCCTTTCGTCGTCAATGCGATGCTTTTCTAAAGCAGGCTGAAGCTGCGCAGCCGCACAGGGAGGAGCTCAGACTGGCTTATGTCGGCGTACCTCCTATTGTCAGTGATATTTACCAATATCTGGAAGGAATGGGGGCCAGGGTTGTTTATAATGAAGTACAAAGGCAGTTCTCCTTTCCTCGGCCTGTAGATGATCTTGTTGAACAATACCGGCGCTTTACCTACCCCTACGGGATATTCCGTCGTTTAGAGGATATCAAGCTGGAGATAGCCAGGCGTCGTATCGATGCTGTAATACATTACACGCAGAGCTTCTGTTTTCGCCAGATAGAGGATCTCATCCTGCAACAGGAACTGGACCTGCCGGTGCTGGCATTGGAGGGAGAGAACCCGGGACCGTTGGATGCCAGAAGCCGCCTACGCATCGATTCTTTTATAGAGATGCTGAAAGGAAGAGAGAGGCATAAGTGAAAAGAGTATCAAGGATGGACGGCATGCATGTGAAGCCGGAGAGCAGCAACAGAAAACTAACGATCGATAACAACGCCTGCAATGTGCTACCCGATATCGGGCTGGATTTAGGAAGCAGGCGGGTTAAGTTAGCCTTTCGTACTGCTGAAACCGGCGAGTTGAAACTTTATAAATACGATACGCTTACATTTTACAGGGAATTCGCTGTCAGAAGCCGGGAAGGCTTCTGCATAAATTGTGAAAAACTGGGCCTTGGTCCGGTAGGTAAAATTGTTGTTACGGGATATGGTCGCAACAACCTTGAGCTTCAGGGAGCACAGGTGGTGACGGAGATCACCGCCCATGCCGTCGGGGCTTCGGTGCAGAGCGGCCTGGATAATTTTATCTGCCTGGATCTGGGTGGTCAGGATAGTAAGATCATACGTGTTGAAAAGGGTGCAGTAACGGATTTTCAAACCAACGATAAATGTGCTGCCGGTTCTGGCCGCTATCTTGAGAGCATGGCTGCCATTCTGGGCGTAGAACTTTCCGAGTTGGGCAAGTACTGGGAGAATCCTGTACGGCTTAGCAGCACCTGCGCCATCTTTGGCGAATCTGAAATGATCGGGAGAATAGTCGAAGGATATCCATGGGAGGAATTATGCGCTGGTATTAACCGTTCCGTCTATGTTAGAATAAGACCGTGGCTTCTGGCATATAAACCGGAGGTCATAGTTTTTACCGGCGGTGTAGCCAAAAATCAGGCCATTGTTCGCATGATAAGCGAGCATCAGGAGGTCAGGGTTATCGTTCCTGAACATCCGGAGTATAATGGTGCTATCGGATGCCTGCATGTGAACCTGTAACGGATTTTCGTGCAAAGTTCACCTTTTACGATTATTATTGATAGCCGCCCATGGTATAGGCATCGCCACGAAAACTGAAGAGGGTGGCGGGCTTGGAGTAGTTATATGGAAAACCAAGAGACAGAAATTAAAAACCAACAATCGGCAACGCATTTAAAGAGCGCAGTGGCAGAGCAGATCAAGCTGATAAAAAGGGGAACTGCAGAGGTTATTCCTGAGGCGGAGCTGGTAAAGAAACTGGAGCGCTGTGCCTCCACCGGCAAACCTTTGCGAATAAAGTTCGGCATAGACCCGACGGGATCGGAAATACATCTGGGGCATACCGTTCCCATAAGGAAGCTGAGGCATTTTCAGGAACTTGGCCATGAGATAGTTTTTCTGATAGGGGATTTCACTGCTCAGATAGGAGACCCAACCGGCAGAAGCGAATCCAGACCGCCTTTAACGAAGGAGCAGTGTTTGGAAAACGCTCGGACGTATTTCGATCAGGTTTCTGTGATACTGGATATGAGTAAGGTTGAAATTGTTTACAATTCAACCTGGCTGGAGAGCCTGAATTTTTCCGACGTTATTAAGCTGGCTGCCAATTTTACTGTAGCCCGTATGCTTGAGCGTGAGGATTTCAGCAAGCGATATTCCGAAGGCAGGGCTATAGGATTACATGAGTTTCTTTATCCGATGATGCAGGGATATGATTCTGTGGCTTTGAACGCTGATGTGGAGATAGGGGCCACGGAGCAGACTTTTAATC
The DNA here is from genome assembly GCA_028685295.1 of bacterium. Taxonomy (GTDB): domain Bacteria; phylum UBP13; class UBA5359; order UBA5359; family UBA5359; genus UBA5359. The sequence goes on along the minus strand of JAQUEL010000091.1, from coordinate 966 downwards.
TGCTGGCAGGAAGGCAGCTACAGCAGGCTTATGGACAGGAACCGCAGGTTGTTATAACTTTGCCGATTCTGGTAGGCCTGGATGGAACACAGAAGATGAGTAAATCCGCTGGCAATTATATCGGTATAACAGATGCCCCGGAAGATATGTATGGCAAGATCATGTCCATTTCCGATAAACTGATGATCGATTATTATGAGCTGCTTACCGATATAGGCGAAGCTGAAATAGAAGAAATAAAGCAGAGTATAGCGAACGGGAGACTCCATCCACGTGATGCCAAGATGCGATTAGCACATGAAATAGTCTGCATCTATCATGGCCGGGAAGCGGCGGATTGGGCACAAGAGCGTTTTCGGTATATCTTTCAGCAGGGGCGCAGTGCTATGGCAGCCGGTGCTGAAGCTCTGGTAAAGCCGGAGGAGATAACTATCCCGTCGGAGGAGTTGAATCCGGATGGCACAATCTGGATTTGCAAGCTTATGACGCTGGCAGGCCTTACTGCCAGCAATACTGAAGCAAGGCGTCTTGTAGAGCAGAATGCCGTTAGTGTGAATGGCGAAAAAATTAATGATCCCAAGTCTGTTTTGAAGATAGGCGAATCTCTTATGCTGCAGGTAGGAAAGCGTAAATATGTCCGAATAAGTGCCTCAACGCCTGCCGCGTCGGAGCTTGCAAAGCGAGGGCGGGAGCTTTAACATGCCAACGCATTTCCAGGCTAAGCAATCGACCTGAACTCCTGTCTCCTAAGCATCCAAACGATTCCAAACTCCGAAAAAAATTTACGAATACCTTGAATTCGGTCTTGACAGTGCGGAGCAGATGATGTAACATACGGGAGCTGCATCACGAGAAGCAGAGAAGAGGATGTAAAAAAGCGGCCTTAAAAGCTCTTAAAACGGGCTTGACGTGGGCAAAGTGGTGTGGTAGAGTATAGATCTGTCCTCGGAGACGAGCGGCGGAGCA
>JAQUEL010000090.1 GCA_028685295.1 bacterium | reverse complement strand
TGCCTGGCTAGCCGGTAGTCGGGATTTCTTATCACATAACACCTTACAAAAAGCACCTGTGGCTGTATTACATAACGCTCCGAAAACAAATAAAATAGATGCGAATAAAAACAGCCGGAAAAATATACCCGCCGATAAGGTTGATGCGCCGAGGATCAAGGTTACCCGGGTAGATAACAACCGGACTGTTCTGCACAGGACTGCAGATACAAAAGACGGGCAGACAGCCGCTTTTTCTGTCCGGGTGCAGGAAAATGATCTTATATTAGAAGAAGAGATCGCCTCTAACCCTGGATCGGCTAAATTACGATATAAAGCTGCCGAAGCTTACTGGCAAAAGGGAGATTATGCTAAAGCTATAGCTCATTACCACCGTGCCGTGGATCTGAACCCGGATGATCCCGTAACCTATCACAATCTGGCCATGGCTTACAACAGTCTGGATATGAAGAGTGAAGCCTGCGATACATATAGTAAAGGTATCGCTAAAACCGGAGATCCGCAGTTAATGGTTGATCTGGGAAAGATTCAAGAAAAGGAAGGAGAACTGGCTAGTGCTGTTCAGATATATGCTGATGCAGCCATTGCCAGTATGGTTTCCTACACCATAGATTAATGATAAGGGGATATCATAAATTATGCGCTGTATAAGGCTTCTACCGGCCTTGTCTCTGGCCGTGCTGCTCTTGCTTCCGGCAACAGGCATCGGCTATGCCAACCGTTCCATTATGGAAGCATCAAAGGAACAGATGCAGATTAAAGATAAAAGCAACTGTGCAGTGGCCACTCCTGGCTTGCTGGGGGAAGTTGTTCAGGAAGTTATCCTTCTCCGACAGATCAATGTCATGGGATTAGACAATGATCAGATAGAGAACCTTCTGCCGCCGCTTAGAAAGATGCTCCTGTCCTGCAAAGATTTTGAAAAAGAGATAAAGGATATATTTGCTCGGGAACACCGGTTGGCAGTAACAGACCAAAACGCGGAAGATGTGCGCCAAAAGTTATACCGTGAAGCAAAGGAAGCATTAAGCCGCTTTAACGATGAACAAACCGGCTGGGAGCAGGAGATCGGCGATATATTATCCGAAAGGCAATTAATTATAGCCCAACGTATTTTGCATGCTCCAGTATTATATGATGAAGCGCTTTCCGATGAGGCCAAAGAGAACCTGCGTCGGAAAGTAAAGGAATACAGACAGAAGATGGCCCGTCAGGAAAGCTGCAAGAGCATCAGAAAAGGTGGATGCATTCTTCCGCCGGCCAAACCGGGTAACGGTAATAATTCTCCTGTTCCAAAAGCAATAAGGCGGCCGGGCTTTCTGTTTGAACGCTCCAAGCGCCTGGAACAGATCCTCACGTTACTGGAAGAAAAACTTAAAACCGCGTCTTAGCAACTACGATAAAATTATTTACCCTTAGGGGCTCCTTTTATCGTTACTTATAAAAAGAGGGCGGGATTGTTTCCCCCGCCCTCTTATAACCTGAAAACAATTTTCTTACTTGTCTTTGACTATTTTCATACTTATATTAGCCTGGGCTGCGGCCAATCTGGCGATAGGCACCCGGTATGGGGAGCAACTCACATAGTTAAGCCCGATTTCATGGCAGAACTTTACGGAACTGGGCTCGCCGCCGTGCTCTCCACAGATACCTAATTTGATATCGGGACGAACCTTACGCCCGGCCTCGACAGCCTGCTTCATCAATTTACCGACACCCTGCTGATCCAGCACTTCGAAGGGATTATCATTAAGGATCTTCTGATCCATGTAATAGAACAGGAACTTGCCTTCGGCATCATCGCGACTGTAGCCAAAGGTGGTTTGCGTTAAATCGTTGGTGCCGAAGGAGAAGAACTCGGCATACTCGGCTATCTGATCGGCCGTCAGAGCAGCACGCGGAATCTCTATCATGGTACCGAAGGAGTAATCGATGGAAACCCCGGCCTTATCCATAACATCCCTGGCCACGCTCTCCAGTTGCTCGCGTACACGCTTGATCTCATTGACATGCCCCACCAATGGAATCATAACCTCAGGTCTGACGACGAAGCCATCTTTGGCCAATTCTACAGCTGCACCAAAGATAGCCTGGACCTGCATCTCCACTATCTCAGGGAAGAGGATACCCAAACGGCAGCCGCGCAAACCGAGCATAGGATTAAATTCACGCAAGGCCTCCACTTTGACCAGCAAGGCTTCTTTTTCCTCCAGCTCTTTGGAGCCGGGCTTCTTTATCTTGAGAGTTACCACTTCCTCCAGCAAATCTTCATAACGAGGCAGAAATTCGTGCAAAGGCGGATCGATAAGACGTATAGTAACCGGTTGCCCCTGCATAGCTTTGAAAATGCCGGCGAAATCGCTCTTCTGCATGGGCAGAAGCTTATCCAGAGCCAGCCGTCTTTCAGCCTCAGTCTCAGCCAGGATCATTTGCTGCACAGCCGGCAAACGGTCCTGAGCCATGAACATATGCTCTGTACGGCAAAGACCGACACCCTCGGCGCCAAACTCAAAGGCCTTCAAGGCATCTTCAGGAGTATCGGCATTGGTGCGAACACGTAAGCGTCTCCTCTCATCAGCCCATTTGAGCAAGGTTATAAATTCGCCGCTAAGCGTGGGCTCTATCATGGGCACGGAGCCGACCATAACGTTACCGGTAGCACCATCGATAGTAATTATATCGCCCTCCTTGACGGTCACATCTCCAACGCTGAAGAGGCCGTGATCGGCATCCACCTTTATAGCCTCGCAACCGGCCACACAAGGTTTGCCCATACCGCGAGCTACAACGGCCGCGTGGCTGGTCATTCCGCCACGAGAGGTCAGGACACCCTGGGAGGCTACCAGACCATGAATATCATCAGGATTGGTCTCCATGCGAACCAGGATAACCTTCTTGCCTGTTTTGCTCAGTTCTTCAGCCCTGTTGGCAGTGAAGACCACTTCGCCGAAAGCGGCGCCGGGGGATGCCGGCAATCCCTTGGCTATAGGCGTAATGGCAGCAGCGGGATCTATGCGGCGATGCAACAGCTGATCGAGTTGCGCCGGTTCAACACGTAACACGGCTTCATCAGCGCTAATAAAGTTGTCATTGGCCATGTCAACGGCAATCTTAACAGCAGCTGCAGCAGTTCTCTTGCCGCTACGACACTGCAGCATATAGAGCGTGCCGCGCTCAATGGTAAATTCCAGATCCTGCATATCGCAGTAATGCTTCTCCAGTAATAGAGAAATACGTACAAACTCATTAAAAACTTCCGGCATATCCTGCTTCAGCTTGCTGATAGGCTGCGGTGTACGCACGCCGGCCACCACATCCTCACCCTGAGCATTGACCAGGTATTCGCCGTAAAGCAGATTCTCACCGGTGGAGGGATTGCGGGTAAAAGCCACGCCGGTGCCGGAATCGTCGCCCATATTACCAAAGACCATCATCTGAACATTAACGGCGGTTCCCAAATCATGCGGAATCTTATTGATATTACGATAGGTAAAGGCACGAGGATTGTTCCAGGAATCAAAGACTGCCTTGACGGCTAGACGAAGCTGCTCCATGGGATCTTCAGGAAAATCTTCGCCCTTCTCCACTTTGTAGAGATGTTTGTAGGCAACTACAAGCTCCTTCAACGCTGCAGCATCCAGATCGGTATCCAATTTAGCACCAAGGGCTTTTTTCTTTTCGTCCAGTAATTCTTCAAAATGCTTACGGCCTATACCCATGACAACATCGCTGAACATCATGATGAAGCGGCGATAGGCATCGTAAGCAAAGCGCTCGTTGCCGGTCAGACCGGCCAGGGCCAGCACCGTTTGACTGTTCAAACCCAGGTTAAGAACTGTATCCATCATACCCGGCATGGAGAAAACAGCACCTGAGCGTACCGATACCAGCAGTGGATTCTCCGGATTACCCAACATCTTACCGGTCTTCTTCTCCACTGCTTTAAGAGCCCCCTGGATTTCCTCCATCAGGCCTGTAGGAAAAGCTTGGCCAAGATCCGTGTATTCGTTACAGGTCTCGGTTGTGATCGTAAAGCCCGGGGGTACCGGCAGCCCAATATTGGTCATTTCAGCCAGATTGGCGCCCTTGCCACCTAAAAGGCCTCTCATCTGCGCATTACCTTCTTCAAAAAGATATACGCGTTTTTTATCTGCCATCCTATAATTCCTCCCTTGAAAGAAAAGTTAGAAGACGTAATGCCGCTTATTAACAGACACGTCCAGTCAAATATTATACAGCAAAGATGAGAGCTTGGCTATATGCCGCGCTTGCGCGATTGCGCCCCATCTAAAATCACTGCAGATGCAATGGGTTTTACAGCAGCAGCGCCAGAGCTCGGGCCGGGCAGGGATTCCGCCCCTCGTTTGACCAAAGTGGCGGAAGAGCCAGAGAGAGAGTATTTTCCATAAGCGCCTCGGCATACGGCAATATTATCCCAAATATATCAAGATTTTCGCCTTACAACGCTGCCGATTGATGTTAAAATGAACTTGGTTGCCAATATGTGTATCCGAAACAATCTCCATATTATAAATAGATAGTCCAGGAGGTAGGCTGCTATGAAGAATATTGCACCGTGTAGGCCCAAATGGAAGAGCGCCATGACGGATCGTGAGAGATTCAACAATCAGATGCACTATAAACCGGTAGACCGATGCTTCAATATGGAGTTCGGCTATTGGCAGGAGAACTACACGGAGTGGTCCATATTCACGGAGAACGGTATCACCAACGAAGCAGAGGCCAATGCCTTCTTCAGCTTTGACAGGATAGGCGTAGTAGGAGGAAACGTATGGCTCAATCCCGCGTTCCCTAACACGTTAATAAAAGAGACAGAGACCACCAGAATCTTCATGAATGGAGAGGGCCTTCTGGCCGAAGTGCCAAAGGATGAACACGCTACCATACCGCACTATGTAAAAGCGAGCATAGTCACCCCGGATGATTGGAAGAGATGCAAGGAAGAACGCTTCTGCAGAGACGATCCGGACCGCAAAGTGGATATAAAGGCTCTGAAGGCACAGCATCCGTCGAACAGAGACTATCCTCTCGGGGTGAACTGCGGCTCCATGATAGGCGGAATCAGAAATATACTTACTTTTGAAGGGCTTGCATATGCCTGCTACGACTATCCTGATATGGTGGAGGACATGGTGGAGACCGCCTGTGTTATGGTAGAAGACTTCCTGGACCAGGTCCTCCCACACCTGGACTTCGACTATGCAAGCGGCTGGGAGGACATCTGCTTTAAGAACGGTCCTATAATCTCCGTAAACTTCTTCAACGATGTGGTAGTTCCCAGGTATAAGCGGATCAATAAGAAGCTATCGGCCGCTGGGATAGATATATGGTATACGGATTGCGACGGGGATGTAAGGCCCATATTGAAAGGCTTCATGGAAGGCGGCATAAACTGTCTCTTCCCCTTTGAAGTCAACGGATGCGCCCACCCTGCAGAACTCCTGGCGGAGTACGGCAAAGAGTTGCGCATTATGGGAGGAGTAGATAAGATACAGCTTGGAAGCGGGAAGAAGGCCATTAAGGCATATCTTGAAACCCTTGTGCCTCTTGTAGAGCGAGGGGGGTACATCCCGTTCTGCGACCATCGCTGTCCGCCGAATGTACCCCCCGAAGATTATCTATACTATCTTGATCTCAAGGAAGAGATGTTCGGGATGCATTAGCCCTTATCTCTTACATCCTGTCTATTATGGCCTCAGCCATCTCGGATGTGCCGGCCGAGCCGCCAAGGTCATACGTCACCCTGGCCCCCTCTTCCAACACGGCGGTCATAGCCTTATAGATACGATCCGCCGCCTCACGCTCGTTGATATAGCGCAGCATCAGTATGCCGGATTGCAGTAAGGCCAGCGGATTGACCTTGTTCTGTCCCTTATACTTGGGAGCGCTGCCGTGCACCGGTTCAAAGACAGCTATGCCATCGCCTATATTGGCTCCCGGCGCCACACCCAGTCCGCCCACCAGGCCGGCGCAAAGATCAGAAACGATATCACCATAAAGATTAGGCAGAACCAGCACATCATAAAGCTCCGGCTTGATCACCAGCTGCATACAGATGTTATCTACAATGCGGTCCTCAAATTCTATCTGCGGATACTTTTCCGCCACCTCCCGAGCAGTAGCCAGAAAGAGTCCGTCCGTGCACTTCATGATGTTAGCCTTATGAATAGCGGTTACCTTCCTGCGTCCTTCCTTCAGAGCATATTCAAAGGCGAATTCCACTATTCGGCGGCTGGCTTTTTTGGTGATTATTTTGATGCTCTCTGCAGCATCATCGGTAACCATATGCTCTATGCCGGCATAAAGATCTTCGGTATTCTCGCGGACTATTACCAGGTCGATATCTTCATAACGAGTTTTGACTCCCGGCAATGACTTGGCCGGACGCAGATTGGCATAGAGATCCAACGCCTTGCGCAGAGCCACGTTGACACTCCTAAAGCCTGTGCCGATGGGAGTGGTTATAGGTCCTTTGACGGCTATCTTATTGCGCCTGATGGATTCCAATACATGCTCAGGCAACGGCGTACCGTATTTCTCCATGACATCAACACCGGCATCGACTATCTCCCACTCTATATCCACCCCGGAAGCGTCGATAATGGCCCTGGAAGCATCGCTTATCTCCGGACCGACCCCGTCTCCGGGTATCCAGGTAATCTTATGCATAATCCTTACCCCCTAATATTTGCTATGGACGGGAAGATTGACGGATGCCTGCAAAGAAACATATCTCCGGCAAGCTGTCCCAATACCATGCAAATATTAATGGGTGAAAGGCCGGCTGTCAAGGAAACACATTGCCTCGGGTGCGTGTATTATTCTTTGGGAACGTCTAAGCAAGCGCCACCTTTTGTCTATTCCAGAAATCCTGCCATTTCTTGTTCTTGATATAGAGACGCAGGTTCAGAATATTCTGCGCTCCAGCTATGCT
>JAQUEL010000089.1 GCA_028685295.1 bacterium | reverse complement strand
ATTGGACTCTGAACGGGAAGGTTCGGAGTGCAACAGATCTATGTAGGAAGCTATATCCGGGGTTATAATAGACTGATGAAGTATATAGCGGATATAGAGCATTTAAGCCGGAGAGAAAAGAAAGAGAGAGAGCGGCGGATGTGGTGCTGGCGGAGCTGAAGTTTGGCTGGGATAAAGAGTATGGCGGTATTTACTACTTTATGGATATTTTGGGAAAGCCGCATATAGAGCTGCAATGGAACATGAAGCTCTGGTGGGTGCACTGCGAGGCGCTGGTGGCTACAGCCATGGCTTACAAGCTGACAGGAAGGCAAGAGTTTAAAGAATGGTTTGAAAAGATTCATGCTTGGACCTGGTCTCGCTATCCCGATCCGAAATATGGGGAATGGTTTGCCTATCTTGATCGTTTTGGCAATATAACGCATACCCTCAAAGGCGGCAAGTGGAAGTGCTTCTTTCACCTGCCGCGTATGCTGCTTATTTGCAGCCGATTGCTGGAGGGTTGATAATCTGCCCTCGGTACGCTATTTGCTGCTCCACTTACGGATATGAGAGGGGTGGATAATATGGCGGATAAAGTCATGTGGTTGAGTGACATAGGGAGGAAAGATGTACCCCTGGCCGGTGGCAAAGGTGCCAACCTTGGAGAGATGATCCGGAGCGGTTTTCCGGTACCTCCGGGATTTGTGGTTACCAGTGGGGCCTATTACAGTTTCATCATCCAAAATAATTTATCGGATAAGATATGGGAGGCCTTGCGCGGCATAGATATGGAGGACAGCACGCGCCTTCAGGCAGCTTCCCGTCATATCAAGCAGATGATCGTTTCTGCCGCTATGCCTGATGATACAGCCGGGGCTATAAAGCGCTTTTATAACGACCTGGTGCGTAATGCCTCCTCCTATGTAGCCGTGCGCTCTTCCGCTACGGCCGAGGATCTGCCGGAAGCCAGCTTTGCCGGGCAGCAGGAGAGCTTTCTCAATATCAGTGGAGAAGATAACATAGTGGAAGCGGTGCAGCGCTGCTGGGCCTCTCTTTGGGATGCCAGAGCTATCTATTACCGTGATCGTCAAGGTTTCGATCAGATGAAGATAGGCATAGCCGTGCCGGTACAGCGCATGGTGGAAGCTGAAGTTTCCGGGGTAGCCTTTACCGTTGAACCGGTTAGCGGTAATAGAGACAAAATTTATATTGAGGCCGCCTTTGGGCTGGGCGAGGTAGTAGTTGGCGGTAAAGTCGATCTTGATAGCTACATTGTGGATAAGAAGCGCATGGAGGTAGAGCAGCGGCACATTGCTAAACAAGCCTGGCAGCTGATACGGGCCGATGGAGATAACCGCCGGGTGGATCTCTCTTCGGAAGAGGGAAGTAAACAGAAGCTTTCTGATGATAAGATAATCGAACTGGCCGACATAGCCGGACGTCTTGAAGAGCATTACGATAATGAACCTCAGGATATAGAATGGGCTATGGAGAAGAGCACGATATATATAGTACAGACCCGGCCGGTGACTACTCTTAAGAGGCAGGTCGGTGAGCCATTTGAGATCGCTGCTGCTGAAACCGGTGCAACCAGTAAAGAGGGTGTGATTCTCAGTGGCGTAGGCGCATCTCCCGGGAGGTCCTCCGGTCCGGTGCATATCCTGCATACGGCCGATGAAGTAGATGAGCTTAAGGATGGAGAGGTGCTGGTAGCGGTGATGACCAATCCCGATTTCGTTCCGGCCATGCGCCGGGCGGCAGCCATTATCACCGATGCCGGCGGCAGGACATCGCATGCTGCAATTGTCAGCCGGGAGCTGGGTGTCCCCTGTATTGTGGGAACGAATAAGGCCACCTCCGTGTTGAAAAAGGGACAGATGGTTACAGTAGACGGCAGCCGCGGCACTGTCAGCGCTGGTACGATTGCAAAGCGAGCGGAAGCGGTACCGGCCGCCGTTATGCCCGTAGGTGAGCGCAGGATAGTAACCGGGACCAGGCTTTATGTCAACCTATCCGAGCCGGAACGGGCGGCTGAGGTGGCGGCCATGGATGTGGATGGCGTCGGCCTGCTACGGGCAGAGTTCATGATAGCCGGCATCGGCCGTCACCCTCGCGCTCTATATGATGAAGGCAAGGGCGATCTTTTCATCGATAAGCTTTCTACCGGATTGGCGGAGATAGCGGCAGCCTTTTATCCGCGCCCGGTATTCTACCGAACGACCGATTTCAAGACCAATGAATATCATGATCTGGAGGGTGGAGATAAATACGAAGAGAACGAGGCCAACCCTATGCTGGGCTATCGGGGGATATCCCGCTATATCAGGGAGCCGGAGATCTTCGGGATGGAGCTTTCTGCCGTCAATAAGGTTAGACAGGATGCAAAGCTGACCAATCTTCATCTTATGCTGCCCTTTGTCCGCAAGCCGGAGGAATTAAAGGCTGCTCAGGTTCTCATGGGAAAAGCCGGCCTGGCCCGAGAACGAGATTTCAAGCTCTGGATTATGGTAGAAGTGCCCAGCACTCTTATCCGTATGGATGATTTTATTGATTGCGGCATAGATGGAATCTCCATCGGCAGCAACGATTTGACACAGCTGGTTCTGGGCATAGACCGTGACAGCCGCAAGCTGGCTTCGGAGTTCGACGAAAGAGATGAAGCCGTGCTGCGGGCCATGCATACGGTGGTAGATGTCTGTCGAAGGCGGGGCGTGACCTCTTCTATCTGCGGGCAGGCGCCTTCATTCTATCCCGAACTGGTCGAAATGCTGGTCGGCTGGGGTATAACCAGTATCTCCATAAATCCCGATGCGGTAGAGAGGACTAAAAGGATGATCGCCGCTTCAGAGGTCAAGTTGCTGTTGGAGAGTGCGCTGGAACGGCAGGATTGAGAGGGGTTATTGTTGAATAAAATAGTAACCGGTAAAAGCCGGGAATAGCTTTATGCCTAAGGAGGTAAGTGAACGTGTGGGGAAGACAAAGCTTTAAAATGGCAGGACTGTTGGCAGGGATGCTGTTATTCGCAATGCTCTTGCTATGGCCTGTTACGGCTGCTATGGCAGCTGCCCAGGTAAAAGTGAATGGGGAAGTGCTCTCTTGCGATGTTCCACCTGTTAAAATCGGCGGCAGAATAATGGCGCCGCTACGGAGCATTTTTGAAGCTCTTGGAGCAAAGGTTGATTGGAATGCTTCTACCAAGACGATCGTTGCCGTCGGAGAAGCTGCTAATGTGCAATTGGTTATCGGAAATCAGCGGGCTATCGTTAACGGTAAAAGCGTTACTCTGGATACGCCGGCCATGATTATTCGCGGCGCTACTATGGTACCGGTACGTTTTGTCAGCGAGGCGATGGGAGCCGAGGTCGAATGGATAGAGGCCATGCAGACGGTATCTATTACTACCAGCAAAAAATATGCTGCCGCCTCTCTCATTATTCCGGCCGGTACAGTGATTCCGGTTAAGCTGGACAAAGGTATCAGTTCAGCAATTAATAATGTGGGCGATGGAGTAAGTGCCGTCGTTTGCTCTACCAGGGAGGGGGATGCGGAGTTTCCGAAGGGAACATACCTGCTTGGTGTTATTCAAGCTGTCCAACGCAAGTCCGCCGGGCAGCCCGGCATGCTGGACTTAACGTTCAATGAGGTCCGGCTTCCGGACGGCAGGAAGATCGGGATAACCGGATCGCTTCTTTCTCTGGATGACAAATCCGTTAGTAAATCAGCAGATGGACGATTGATGGCTAAAGATAAAACGGGTTCTGAGCGCCTGAAGTTCATAGCCATTGGTGCGGGCGCCGGAGTGCTTATCGGTAAATTGACCAAACAGAATACTACGACCAGCGGCTTGCTCGGCGCTGCGGCCGGATATATCTACAGCGAAATAAATAAGGATAAAGTGCAGGCTGCGGATGTGACGGTATCTGCGGGCACTGAATTCGGCATACGGCTTGACAGCGAGCTCATATATAATACCAACTTGGCATTTGTTAATGCTCGTATGGAGTATCTGCGGGCGGCATCAAGCAAGGCTCTTTAATAAAGCATATATTGCAAGATGATTTTACATGAGGAACGCTGATACCGCTTAACGCAGATCAGCGTTCCTTGGAATACGGCGCCTGCCGATAGAATAACAGTGCAGAAAGCCTGTAGGAGAAATAAAGATTTTGAACGGCACCGAATCAAAGGTTCTGGAAATAAATCGTCGCCTGGTAGAGATGTATGGCCCTAGGCGCTGGTTGCCTCGCTATAACCCGCTGGATGAACTCATCTATACCATCCTTTCTCAGAATACCACAGACGTCAACAGCTTGCGGGCCTTTGAACGGCTGCGACAGAGATTTCCTTGCTGGGAAGATCTTATCCGTGCTTCTCTGCCTGAGATAGAGAAGCCCATCGCCGTAGGCGGTCTATCTGCAGCAAAGGCTGTCTGGATCAGAGATGCGCTGAAAAGGATCCGAGATGAGCGCGGAGAGCTCTCTTTGGATTTTATTTGTAACATGGATCTACAGCGGGCCTGGGATTATTTGATATCCTTCAAGGGCGTAGGCGTCAAAACCGCTGCTATTGTGCTGCTCTTCTCCTGTGGCCGTCCGGTTTTTCCTGTGGATACGCACGTCTACCGGGTAAGCCGGCGTCTCGGCCTGGTGGAGCGGAAAGGAGGCCCCGAGCGAGCTCATCGGCTGCTGCAGGAGATGATTCCCCCTGAACTTTACTATCAGATGCATATCAATATGGTCCAGCATGGGCGTCAGATCTGTCGCGCCCGAAATCCTCTCTGCTCCAAATGTCTTCTTCGCGATCTGTGCCGCTACTACCTTGAAGTTCTGCATGGAGAAAACGGCAGCCGTTTTTAACTATCCTAGCAAAAGATCTTCCGTTGTGCTAATATTCTTTTGGCGACAGCCAATCGGAGGACAAAGTGGCAGCAGATTTTGAAGCATATTCTTTGGCCAGCGGCAGCTCCGGCAACTGCTATCTTATCAAAGGCGGCGATACCACCATTCTTATAGATGCCGGCATTGCTCTCAAGGCCCTGACAGCCGGGCTGGACCATCTCGGCTTCTCTCCGGCTCAGCTGAGCGGAGTCTTCGTTACCCATGAACATAGCGATCACGTCAAGGGTGTCGGCCCTCTATCACGCCGTTATGAAACACCTGTTTATGCCAATTTACCTACCATCAAAGTTATCTTGAAGCGTTGCGGCGCCGTCAATGTCAGTGAGATGCCCATAGGTCAGGAGATGGGAATAGGCCCTCTGTCCGTGCGTTCTTATCGGTTGCCGCACGATGGAGTCTGTCACGTGGGTTACGTCGTTTCGTGCGGCAACCGATCCCTCTGCCTGGCAACGGACATAGGCTTTGTCTGTGATCCCCTGAAGAAAGAAATAGGGCAGGCCGATCTATTAATTCTGGAATTCAATCATGACATCAGGATGCTGGAGGAGGGGCCGTACCCCTGCTATATGAAGAAACGTATTCGTGGTTCCGGCGGTCATATCTCCAACAAGGAGGCTTCCCGTGTCCTGGTGGAATGCTGCAGAGGGCGCAGGCGTCAGGTCTGGCTGGCTCACCTCAGCCGCATCAATAATCTGCCGTCTTTGGCCTTGATGACAGCCAAGGCTAACCTGGAAAGGCATGGAATGGATAATATAGATCTGGCAGTAGCCGCCCGTGATGTTCCCAGCCTACACTGGAATCCCAATAGTTAAATAAACATCAAAAAAGAGAATTGACAAACGGCTCTTAGAGTAGCTATACTTAAAGCAATTATTATAAGCAGTTATAAGCAATCAAAAATATATTTGTCAAATCAATTATTGAAGCATATGGAAAGCTGCTTATAACAGGAGGTGAGAGCGTAATATGCTGGAATTTTCTAAAAATAAACCCGAACCCTTATATATTCAGCTTAAAAACCGTTTGATCGGTCAGATCCTTAACGGAACTTATAAGCCTAATGATCTATTGCCGTCAGATCGTAAACTGTGTGCTGAATATAAAGTCAGCCAGATAACCGCTCGTCGAGCTTTGAATGAGCTTGAACAAGAGAGGTTCTTAAGACGCATTCCAGGCAAAGGCACTTATGTTGCTTCAACATTGCCTATACTCAAGAGCTTCTCCGAAAGCCGGGAAATAGGAGTCGTTTTTCACGATGTGTTCAAAGTCACAGAGCTTTCAATAGCCAGGCTTTTAGAAGGAGCGGCTGCTGTTGCGCAGCAGTTGGGTTACACTTTACATATCTTTACTACTATGGGAAGAAGCCTCTTTGCAGGCAACAGCGCTTTATATCATAGCATTGAGCAAAAAAACCTGGCAGGCTTGCTGTTGTTAAGCCCAATGGAAGAAACTGAGATAAAAAGGTTGCTGGAGAGCCAATGCCCATTTGTCGTTGTAAGCGATATGTATACCAATATGCATGTACCGACCGTGTATTGTGATGATAGTGCTGTCGCTTACAATGCTGCAAGGGAGTTGTTGGATAAAGGACATCGCAAGATAACTCTGGCTGTAAACCAATGGTTGCCGGTCACACCTCATATCATACGAGGAAGGGAACGTATGAGCGAGGGGTATGTCAGAGCTCTTAAAGAGTATGAATTGGACGCTGTCAATATAATAACTAATTATCTGTCAACGCCTAACCAGGATACCTCTGAAATTAAAAAAGATCTCCGTAAGGCTTTAGATGAAACCACAGCCTTTATAGTATCAGGTGATAATCTGGCACAGGCAATATGCAGCTGTATCAAAGAACAGGGGAGAGTAATCGGTAAAGATATAGATCTTTTTGTATATGGAGATAATGCGAATATTTCTGATGCAAGGATTGTTCGTAAACCGTTAGATAAGTTGGGTGAATTTGCCGTTCGCAAGCTGATTAACATGCAGAACGGAATAGATGATAGAAATCAGAAAGTTATCACTGTAGAGATGCCCGGAGATGCTAAAGAAGCAAATCAGTCTCTATGACTATGGGGTCAGGTCTACATTCTTGACAAAAAGCGCTTGTTCGTATAGCGTGAAAGCGTTATGTCAAGACCGTTACACATAGAATACAATAACGCTTTTTATCATATCACTGCCAGAGGCAACGACCGTAAGCCGATATTCACAGATGACAGCGACAGGCAGGCTTTGCTATCGCATTATTCTTCAGATCG
>JAQUEL010000088.1 GCA_028685295.1 bacterium | reverse complement strand
TTATTTTGCAATTGAGGGTATGAAGGTAGTATAATATAATTACGGCAAGATCGTTAAGAATAGCATATCCGGAAGCAGTATATCATGCAGCAGCAAGCCGTTAGGAGAGAAAAGGGTATTATCGCAGTTTGGAAGGAACGCCCGAATAAAGGTGGATAAAGCTGCAAGGGATAAAGGCATATATGAGGCTTATAGGAAGCATGGATATGCAATAAAGGAGATAGCCGACTATTTAAATCTTCGTTGCTTTACCATATGCGGGATAATTAAGAAAGATGAAAACTACTAAAAAACAGACTTGACTCCCCTATGTTAGAGGTAGCATTATGCCGGAAAATATTCTCTCTTCAAGCTGGGATATAGTTGTTATCGGCGGCGGACCGGCCGGTCTGTCGGCAGCCGTTAATGCTGCTGTTCGCAATAAGAAGGTCCTGGTTCTGGAGCATCAGGGCCTTTGTCGCAAGGTAGCCTGGGCGGAGAAGATCAATAATTACTTGGGGCTGCCGGCGATTGTTGGAAAGGATCTGGCGGCAGCTTATATTAAGCATTTTAAGAACTTTGACATCCCTGTTTTGGAAAAACGGGCAGAGATGATAGCCGCTGTAAGTAACGGCTTCATGGTCAGTGTAGGCACCGGAGATATCCGAGCTTCGGCCGTTATTCTGGCGCTGGGGGTGACCTCACAGCAGACTCTGCCGGGTGAGGAGCACTTTCTGGGCCGCGGCGTCAGCTACTGCGCCACCTGCGACGGTCCGCTCTATCGCGGCCGAGATGTGGCTGTTCTGGCTTACGGGCATGAGGCGGTGGAGGAGGCCAACTTTCTGGCAGAGATATGCCGTAGCGTCTACTTACTAAAGGCTACGGACGATATATCCGGACTGCGTCCGGAAGTGAGAATTATCGATAAGAACCCTCAGGCGATCAAGGGCAGCGATTTCGTAACACATGTTATCGTTGAAGGAGAAGAGGTGCCGGTAGAAGCTGCTTTTATCATGCGTCCTACTCTTCCGGCCCAGCGTTTGCTGTTCGGGCTGGAGACCGAGAACGGATTTATCAAGGTTGACCATGACCTCTCATCTTCGGTTGCAGGGGTATGGGCTGCCGGAGATTGCACCGGCAAGCCGCATCAGATATCCAAAGCCGTGGGAGAAGGGGCGACAGCTGCTCTCAATGCAGTAAGGTATCTGGATGAAAAGAGGCCGGGAAGATGAACATCAAAACGAAGAGAAGGGAATCGATTATCGTTAACGCTTGAAATTCAGATAGAAGCATTGACGCTATAAAAACCTCCGGATGGGTGACCGGAGGTTTTTATTCTTTTTTGACCGGGTATATACGTTGTAAATAGAGTGGAAGGAGTAAGCCTATGCCTGGTGAATATGAACGCGACAGGGAGCGCGCAAAAGAAGAAGAAGCCGAAGAGCGTGATAGAGGAGAACGCAGAGCCAAAGAACGTGAGCGTGAAGAGCAATATTATCGGTCCGGGTTTGATTGGATATCATTTCTTCTGGGGTTTCTTCTGGGGATGGCACTTCTAGCGGTTCTATGGTTCTTTACCGGCTCGCAGCGTATCAGTCAGGGACAGGCCCCTCAGCAGATAGCCTATGCCAGCCGAATCTGGACGGCTGCCGGGGGGCTGCAAAAGATAAATGACAGTGAATTTATCCAAGTGGATACGGCAGATGGAATCTCTATCTATGTGCGACGCAATCAAAGCCGGCCTTACGCAGTAATATACGTCAAGGAAGGAGAGAATACTTATCAATCCTATCAGCCGGTAGCAGGCTCCTCCGGCCAGCAAACGGGCGGGGGAAGGACTACTACTCCATCTGTCCAGGAACCCACTGCTGCTACGCCACAGGATATAGCGCAGCAACGAGCTAATAAGCTGGTAAAAGAGGTTATTATCAATGGTCAGACTTGGAATAAAGAGAACCTGGTAAGCGGTGAAAACCTTGATCTTGAGAGATACGGCACATACACAGTGGGCAGTTTTAACGTATATAAGGAGGTCCAGACAGCGGAAAATATGTTGAACAATATATACGTCGGTGTAGGAGCCGGAATGTACGTCCATTATCGTAAAGATTGATAAAGGAGGCGGAAGATGGCGGTTTTAAAAACTATAATGCTGACCGGTGTATCGGAACAGGGGTGGGAGGAGGCGGCACGTACAGCTTTGGAAGAGGCAGCTGAAACCATAGAGGGAATTGAATGGATGGATATTAAAAGATATTCCGCCAGGATAGAAGATAACCGCATAAAGGAGTATAGAGCTGTCGTTAAGGTTACCTTCAAAGTTGAGCGGCATAAGCACTGACGTAGCAATTCAGCTGATAAGGAGCGTGAATGAAAGATGAAGAGCGATGCTGAAATAGCGGCGGATGTTCTGGCATCCCTGGCCTGGGATCCGCGTGTGGACGAAACAGAGATATCTGTCCGTTCCAGCAATGGTGTTGTCGTTCTGTCAGGAAACGTATCTACCTATGCCCGTAAGTTTGCCGCCGCCCAGGATACCAGAAGGGTGGAGGGTGTTAAGGATGTCGTCAATGAGATAAATGTCAAGCCGGAGATTACCAGATCAGATTATGATATTGCCGATGATGTCAAGGCTGCCTTTACCTGGGATACGCGCGTCGATCCCAAGGAGATAGGTGTCGATGTCCGCGGCGGCGTTGTCACGCTTAGCGGTAAAGTAGACTCCTTTGCCGAAAAACGGGCGGCGGAAGAGGATACCTGGTGGACGCCGGGAGTAGTTGATGTAGATAATGATCTTTCCGTGATCAACTGGCAATCCAGGACGGATGAAGAGCTTAAGAATGCTGTTCATAATGCCTTTATCCGTGATGTCTGGGTACCGACTAAGGGTATAGTTATAGAAGTGACCGGAGGCGTTGTCAGGCTCAAAGGTGAAGTAGGTTCTTTTGCCGAAAAAACAGCGGCGGAAGATGATGCCTGGTGGACGTCGGGTGTCATCAATGTTATCAATGATCTGGAAGTTCGCTCCCCGGCAGAAATATAAATCGATATCCATTTTATGCATACAGGAGGGTTTAACATGGTATCTATGACAGCTATAGCCCAATATCTGGAGGGTATTGATTTTCCTGCCACCAAAGGTGATGTGCTTCTTTTTGCTCGTGAACATAACGCCCCTTTGGATATTGTCGATGTGCTGGAGAGGATGCCGGAAGGTACTTTTCACAGCATGGCCGGTATATGGGACGCTATTGGAGAAATCTCATGAAGCGTTTGCAACAGGAGTATCAGCCTGTGCGGCGTATCTTTTATCGCCCCAGACAGATCGATTCGGAAGACGGCAAATACCATATACGCAAGGAAGAGCCGTCGTTAGCCAGGATTTGCCCCGGCTGTGGTGCAATATCTTTGGAAAAGCGGTGGTTTTTTGATGAAGCATTAAAGAAAGAGCTCACAAATAGCGGGCAATTCGAGTATGAAGATTGTCCGGGTTGTGCGGCGGCGAAGACGGAGGAGGTAGGCGGGGTTATTCTTTTGAGTGGAGGCTTCCTGGAAGGACGTACAGCTGAATTGCTGAATGCCATTCAGCATGAGGAAGAGGAATTGCGTATAGATAATCCGGCATCTATGATTATCAATATAGCCTCTTCCGGTGAAGATATAGTTATTCGTACCGCCAATCCGTTTATGGCTGAGCGTATAGGTAAGAGGCTGAAAAAGGCTTATGACGGCGAGTTGACTATTATCTGGTCTCATGAGGATCGATTAGTTAGAGTATACTGGTCACGGGAGGAATAAGATGCCCAGAGATGAGGAGATATGCTGGCAGATCAGAGAGGCTATGGCCAGGGACTTGGATCTCGATGTCTATAGCATAAATATAGATTGCGTCAATGGCCTGGTCAGGCTTGATGGCCTGGTGGAGAATGCCGAGGCAAGACATAGAGCTGAGCAGATAGCTTCCGTGGTGGAGGGAGTTAGATTTGTGGATAACTCTCTTACCGTGCCTATGGATAAGGATATATCAGACAGAGAGCTCGAAAATGCGTCCAGAGAGGCGATCAGCCAGGAAGCCGGACTCGATCTTAAAGATGTAGAAGTTGAAGTAGTCGAAGGTAATGTCATTCTTAGAGGGGAAGTACAATCCATCGGCGATGTCCGTACGGCTGAAGAGGTAGTAGAAAGAATCAAAGGAGCTCGGGATGCTATAAGCGAACTCGACGTTCGCGATATCGGTTATGATGATCAAATCAATCTTACTGTAGAGCAGAATATAATTTCGGATAGGGAACTGTCACGACTCAATGTTACCGCTTATACGGAAGGAGGCATAGTGTTCCTGAATGGTGCGGTAAATACTATTGAGCAGCGAGAGCGGGCGGAAAGGTTGGCTGCACAGGTAGAGGGAGTCAGAGAAGTACGAAATAGATTAGAAGTTCTAGATTGAACTGGACATAGATCTTTATCATATATATACTTGTGATATGCAGAATACGATTACACAACAGGGGTGCCTGTATGTTTGCGGCACCCCTATCGGCAATCTTGAGGATATATCGTTACGTGCTCTGAAAATATTGCGCCAGGTGGACCTGGTGGCGGCAGAGGATACACGGCATACCCGCAAACTGCTTAACCATTATGACATTAAGGTTGAGCTTATCTCCTATCATGAGCACAACAGATATGAGCGCGGCCGTGAACTGGTAGGACGTATCACGGATGGGTTGCAGGTGGCGCTGGTCTCGGATGCCGGTATGCCCGGCATCTCGGATCCGGGGCATGATCTGATAGCAGCCGTACTGAAAGCCGGATTGGCGGTTATACCGATACCAGGACCGACAGCTGCCGTTACTGCCCTGGTAGTATCCGGTTTAAAGACGGACCGGTTTGCTTTTACGGGTTTTCTTCCCAGAAAAAGGAACGAACGGCTGGCAGAGATTGAACGGCTGAAGAGTTATCCGTATACAATGATCTTTTATGAGGCGCCTCATCGGTTGAAGGCCACTTTAAAGGATATGCATGAAGTTCTGGGCAACAGAAATGCCTCAGTGGCACGTGAACTTACCAAGCTGTATGAGGAAAACTTGAGGATGCCTTTGCAATCCCTGAGGGAACATTTTGAGAACAACGAACCTCGGGGAGAGATAACCCTGATAGTCGAGGGTGCGGGAGAGGGTTCTCTTTCTTATGCGCCTGCCGATATCGACCTCGATGAGCTTCTGCAACAGCTTCTTGCCGGCGGTCTTAGTAAGAGCGAGGCGGCACGTGAAGCAGCTTCAAGGACAGGTCTGCCGCGGCGTGAATTATATAAGCGGATGCTCTGATCGGAGAGCCTTCGGGCATCTTGCAGATTTTTAGACGCCCGCATACGCTCTGCGAGCTTTGGCGCTACAGATACTGAGGATTCCGGCCCGTAGAAGAAATATAAACACCCTGGCAAGATATTTGTTGTAAAGATATATAACGTTATATATAGCCGGGAGGCTTTACTTATACATCAAATGCTCGCCGCAGTGATAATCATTGACTGTGTTTGATTGCCTTTGATAAAGGTATCCATTGACAACTATTCGTGAAACAGGTTAGAATGTTAGTGTCTCTTATATACAGGAAGTGAATTATGAGTAGGCAGAGCACATTAAAAGAAATAAGCCAATATACAGGCATTCCGCTCTCAACCGTAGCTGCAGTTCTACGGGAAGACCCCAAGTGTTTTGCCGGGCCCAAGCTTCGGCAGCAGATAATGGCAGCGGCCCATAAGCTAAATTATCGTCCCAACCCTATTGCTCGTAGTCTCAGGACTGGTAAAAGCAATACCATAGGGCTGATATTGCCAAACACGCGTATTCCGGTTATGCAGGAGAATTTAGAGATTATTGAGGATCTGACCCAGCAAAAAGGTTATAGGCTGTTTATTGGTTATACCCATATGGATATCGACAGAGAAGAGTCTCTGCTGACGGATTTTGTCAATCGTTATGTAGATGGTATTATTATAGCCTCGGTACAATCGGGGCCGTGCGAATCTTATCTGCAGCAGCTGATCGAGAAAAATTACCCGCTGGTAAGCATTAGTAGAAATGTTGCTTTCAATCCTGCCAGCGTCTATACTGATTATTTTAAAGGTGGACAGCTGGCGGCGGAATACATGATGGCTCAGGGACATCATAAATTAGCGGTCTTTACTGAGGATACGGGAGAACGTTACAAGGCATCAAGGACGGATGGGTTTGTTGCTATCGCTTCTAAAGCAGGCCTTGGTGTGGAGTTTTTGCTAGTAAGAGATAAAGATGGAGAGCGCTGTAAGTTCGACAACCGGGGGAGCCTGGTCCGGAAGGGTTATGAATTAGCTGATGATGTGCTGTCCCGGCCTAATAGACCTACAGCCGTTTTTGCCGGTAATGATGATATTGCTCTTGGTGTTATAAGAGCTGCTCTCCAACTCGGCATAAAGGTGCCTGAAGAGCTCTCTGTGATAGGCTTTGACGATAGTGATACTGCCGTACTCTCTCCGGTTGCCCTGACCAGTGTGCGTCAGAATAGTGAAGAGATCGGTTGCAAGAGCGTAGATATACTTCTGGATATGATAGATAAAAAACTTATAAAAGAGGCTCCACCGGTTATTTCCGACCCCGTTCTTATTGAACCGAAACTGGTTGTAAGGGCTTCCACCGGACCAGCACCTAAATAGGGTAATCGTATTTATAATTTATACCTGTATGTGAGGACAACCGATCATGAGCAAAGATAGATCTGTTTCGCCTGAATTGCTGGAGCAGCACCTTTCCCGTCTGACAAGGGAGATTGGAGTACGCCTGGCCGGATCGGAGGGCGAGCGGCTAGCGGCCGAGTATATTGCCGGAGAGTTTGCCGGCTATGGTGCCGCTGTATCGCTGGAGGAATATGAGATCCAAAGCAGGGTAGTGGAGAAGCAGCATCTTCTAATCAATATCGGCGGTAGGTGGGAGGAGTTTCCCTGCTCTCTCTTTAGCAACACTCCCGGTACTGACGGCAGGATGCTGGAAGCACCGCTGGTCTTTTTTGAAGGTACCGGCAGTAGCGGTCTTCCTGATTTTTCCGATTTACGGGGGCGGGCGGTAGTACATCTGGGAACGCATATTGAATCCAGGGATTATTACCGCGCTCTGATGGAGGCCGAGCCCGCCTTTCTGCTGATGGTGGACATCAGGTATCCCGGTACCATACCCCTGGCCGACGGTATGTTTCCGG
>JAQUEL010000087.1 GCA_028685295.1 bacterium | reverse complement strand
GATGATTTGTAACCTTCATCAAGTTTTTAACGAGAAAAGAAAGGATAAGACTGGGCACTGGTGTCGTTGTCCGGCTGGACGTATGCCCAAAACGTGTCTGACAGGGTCGAAAAGCTCTGTTTGCAGGTGGTGTTCTCCCCTCCAAGAGAAGTAAGGTGTTCTCATTGCCCGGATTTTCGATCGTTTCTCTGTGATATGCCGCCGGTTCGTGATATGCCGCCGGTTCGCTTCCTGCTTTCAATTCCTCTGCTACCCGGTTCCTTCTTTTATTTTTTAAAGGTTATGGTATAATGCTATGGGCGTTAAATAGCCTGTTGTTTATTAAAATGGGTGCATCTGTGTTAAAATACAGTTGTCGGCATAATCGCAGGTGAGAAGTACCGCCTTGCGGCGGTGGTAAAATGGATTACAAACATAACATGTTAAGCTTTGCAGAGTTGGATTCTACCAATAATTTCGCTTTGAAGAATATTGTCGGCTTGAGCGACAGGCAGGTTATCATAGCCATCCGGCAGACTGCCGGGCGGGGGCGACTTGGCCGCAGATGGATATCTGAAAGCAGCGGCAACGCATATTTTACCATTGTTCTCAAGCCTCAACGGGAGTCCGGCACACCATTTTATATCTCTAATATAACTCAATACGCTTCTGTTATCCTTTGTCGTATTCTGGATGGTTACGGCATTGTTTCTCATATTAAGTGGCCAAATGATGTCCAGGTTAACGGACATAAGCTTGCCGGTATTCTTAGTGAGGCTTCCTGGTCAGGCAGAGACTTTGTCGGCATGGTGCTCGGTATAGGCGTAAATCTTAATATGGCGCAGAATGATCTTGTCGGTATCGGACAGCCGGCAACGGCGCTTAACCTGTTAACAGGCAGGGATATTGATCGGAACGCTTTCATTGCTCGTTTTATGGACGAGTTTTTTATTGGTTACGATTCTTTTACTGATGCAGGCTTTGCTTCAATAAAGGATGAGTATATGAGCCGTAGCCCGTATATCGGATGCCGCATAGCTGTAAGTTCAGCCATGCATACCGAATATGGTATTGCACAGGGCATAAATGATGACGGCTCGCTGCTACTGGCTGCGGGTAACGGCGGCGAAAAAACTATCATGGCGGGAGATTTAATATGGTTGCAACAGGATTGATAATTACTGTGATTGGTATAGCGGTAGTGTTTGCTTTTCTTTTTATTATGGTTCAGGTCATAGATATTACCGGCAGGATTATTCAGATGGTGGAAAAACGCTGGCCACAGGCGCAGCCGCCGGCGGCGCCTGGAAACGGCGGTGGTAATAATAATGAAGAAATAGCAGCTGTTATTGCAGCAATACATGCATTGTAGAGGTGGGAGATAATGGGTAAAAAAATAGTAAAAATTATGGATACCTCTTTCCGAGATGGCTTTCAGTCAGTATTTGGGGCTAGAGTTCTGCCTCGGGATTTTCTCCCGGCAGTAGAGGCTGCCAGGGATGCGGGTATCAAGCATTTTGAGGCAGGAGGCGGTGCTCTTTTTCAATCTCTTTATTTTTATTGTAATGAGGATGCTTTTGCCGCCATGGACGCCTTCAGACAGGCTGCCGGTCCTGATGCGGACCTGCAAACGCTGGCTAGGGGTATCAATGTGGTGGGGTTGGACTCTCAGAGCAGCGATATCATACAATTGCATGCTCAGCTTTTCAAAAAGCACGGCGTTACCACCATTCGCAATTTCGACGCTCTGAATGATGTTCGTAACCTGATATACAGCGGCAAGTCCATAGTAGAAGCAGGGTTGAAACATGAGGTAACCGTAACCATGATGGCGCTACCGCCTGGATGTGAAGGAGCGCATGATGCAGAGTTCTATGTGAAGGTGCTCAGAGATATTCTCGATGCGGATATTCCGTTTCATACCGTCTGCTTCAAGGATGCTTCAGGAACCTCAACTCCTGAAACAGTTTATCAAACTATAAAGCAGAGCAGGGCCTTGCTGTCGCGCGGCATAGAGATATGTTTCCATACGCATGAAACAGCGGGTACCAGTATATTGGCATATAAGGCGGCGCTCGAAGCCGGTGCAGATATTATTAACCTGGCTATGGCCCCGGTTTCCGGCGGCACTTCGCAACCTGATATCATTACCATGTGGCATGCTCTACGTGGAACGGATTACCACCTGGATGTAGATATAGAGAGGGTTATGGAAGCGGAAGAAATATTCAAGGAGTGCATGAAGGATTATTTCATGCCTCCCGAGGCGCTGGCCGTCGATCCATTGATAATCTTTTCACCTATGCCCGGAGGGGCGCTGACGGCTAATACGCAGATGATGCGTGACAGCAATATCCTGGATAGATATCCTGAGGTTATAAAGGCTATGAGCGAAGTGGTCATGCGAGGTGGTTTTGGGACCTCTGTAACACCGGTATCGCAATTCTATTTTCAGCAGGCCTTTAATAATGTTATGTTCGGCCACTGGAAGACGATAGCTGATGGCTATGGCAGAATGGTTCTTGGATACTTTGGCCGCACACCGGTATCTCCTGATCCGGAAATTGTGGCGATAGCCGCAGAGCAGCTGGGGCTGGAGCCTACGACCGCTGATCCCCTGGAAATAAACGATGCCGATTCTCAAAAGGGCGTAAAAGCGGCTTTGTCCATGCTGAAAGAGCATGGGTTGCCGGAGACAGATGAGAACGTATTTATTGTTGCTACCTGCAAAGACAAGGGCATATCTTTTCTGAAAGGTGAAGGCCGTATTGGTGTCAGGAAGAGAGATGATGCGGCTGCTTCCAATGTTGAGAAAGGTGCTGGCGGCTATACGGTAACTGTCAACGAAAAAGATTATGCCGTAGTGCTTAACGGGAATAAGGCTTTGGTAAACGGCAAGAGCTATGATATCAGTGTCAGGGCAGGAGCGGATGTAGCCGACAATACGCCGGATAATGCTGATGCACTTCAGCAGGCATCCGATATCAAAGCTCCGTTGCCGGGTGCTATAATCGGCATAAAGGTTAATATCGGCGATAAGGTAGAGAGCGGTATGACGCTGTTGCTGATGGAAGCAATGAAGATGGAGACGGAGATAAAAGCTCCGCTTACTGGCGAGGTGGCTTCCATCGCGGTCTCTGTGGGAGATCAGGTCAGTACCGGTCAGGTGCTCGTTTCGATAAATTAGATTATAGGAGTGCTGACGTGAATTTACTGGAAATGGTCAATTCTTTATGGTTGTCTACCGGCGTGATCAATATGAGCGCCGGACAGATTTTGATGATTGTTGTAAGCCTGCTTCTGATATGGCTAGCTGTTAAAAAGGGCTTTGAGCCGCTGCTGTTAATTCCTATCGGTTTCGGCGGCCTTCTATCCAATATACCTGTAGCAGATATAGCCGGTGCCGAAGGTTTTTTGGGCATTATCTACAAATCAGGTATCGAATCAGGGCTCTTTCCGCTCTTCATATTTATGGGCATTGGAGCCATGACGGATTTTGGTCCGCTTATTGCTAATCCCAAGACTGCTCTTCTTGGAGGAGCAGCACAATTCGGTATTTTTACAACGCTTATAGGGGCGTTGTTGCTGGCCCAGTATTTCGGTTTTGAGTTTGGTCTGAGAGAGGCTGCTTCTATCGGTATTATTGGCGGTGCCGATGGGCCGACAGCCATATTCCTGACCACACGCTTGGCACCGCATCTACTGGGCGCCATTGCTGTGGCGGCGTATTCCTACATGGCGCTTGTACCTATAATACAGCCGCCTATCATGCGCTGGTTGACAACTGAGGAGGAACGCTGCATAGAGATGCGTCAGCTCCGTCCGGTATCCAAGACGGAGAAGGTGCTTTTCCCGCTCATTATCCTTGGGTTATGTATTTTGTTGCTGCCTACCGCTACGCCGTTAATCGGTGCGCTTGCTTTTGGTAATTTGGTGCGTGAATCCGGGGTGGTGGAGCGCTTGTCCAAAACGTTACAGAATGAGTTTATCAATATTGTAACCATCCTTTTAGGGCTTTCCGTGGGATCGAAGCTTTCAGCGGAGCAGTTTCTACGAGTTGAAACCCTGGGAATATTATTGCTGGGATTGTTCGCTTTTTCGGTGGGTTCTGCTTCGGGTGTTCTGCTGGCCAAATTCATAAATATCTTCTCCAAGGATAAGATTAATCCGCTGATAGGATCTGCTGGAGTTTCGGCTGTACCCATGGCCGCCAGGGTAGCCAATAAAGTTGGATTGGAGACACGCTCGGATAATTATCTACTCATGCATGCTATGGGTCCCAACGTATCCGGTGTTATCGGTTCTGCTGTAGCAGCTGGTATTCTGCTGGCACTGATTCACTAAAGCACGATTAAATCCAGCTGCTTTGGGGTTCC
Source organism: bacterium (assembly GCA_028685295.1). GTDB lineage: Bacteria > UBP13 > UBA5359 > UBA5359 > UBA5359 > UBA5359. The sequence continues at coordinate 3,021 of JAQUEL010000087.1, read as the reverse complement.
TATTATGAATTAAAAGGGTCATCAAGATAGTTCCGGGCGCAGGTTTCAGACCTGCGCCCGAGTTGTTAATGGGGTTTGATAAGACGCTTCGAGGGTATAAAATAAAGTATATAAATTTTCGAGGTGAGGCATATGGAAAGTTTTGTCAACCTTTTTTCAACCGGAAGAATTAAACAAATGGAGATCAAAAACAGGGTTTTTATGGCTCCCATGGTTCGCAACTATGCGGATGCGCAGGGATTTATCACACCTAGATATACGGCACATATAAGGAGCATAGCCAGTGGTGGAGTTGGGGCCATGATTCTGGAGGCTTCATTCGTTAGTGATGAGGGTAAAGGGTTTGCCAACGAACTGGGCATTCACCGAGATGAATGCCTGCCGGGCCTCAGGGATCTGGTAGAAGCGGCTCATAGATACGGGGCTGTGATAGGACCGCAGCTTTACCATGCCGGACGCCAGACGGCATCTGCTATTTCCGGTATGCAGCCGGTAGCTCCATCGGCTATACCGGATCCTACTATCAATGAAGTGCCCAGGGTTCTGGAAATGGATGAGATTCATCGTATTGTTGAGGCGTATGCGCAGGGTGCCGGGCGGGCCAGAGAGGCTGGGTGCGATTTTGTTGAAATACATGGAGCACACGGCTATTTGATTACTCAGTTTCTCTCCCCGTTCAGCAATCGGCGTGAAGATGATTATGGCGGCACGCCGGGCAAACGGATACGTTTTTTGGAGGAGGTTTACAGGGCTGTCCGCCAGGCTGTCGGAAATGATTATCCTGTTATTGTGCGTCTCTCGGGAGATGAGATGGTACCCGGCGGCTTGGGGTTAGAGGATTGCATAGCAATTGCTCAAAGGCTGGAAGAGTGGGGAGCCGATGCGTTACATGTTTCAGCCGGCAATTATGCGTCATACGAACTAGGCTATATGATCTCGCCTATGGCTATTGAAGATGGGCCTCTTGTTCCGCTGGCACAGCACATCAAGGGGAGAGTTAATATTCCTGTAATCACTGTGGGCAAGATAAGACATCCTGAACTGGCCGAGGAGATTCTCAGTACAGGTAAAGCTGATTTTATTGCTTTGGGCAGACCCTTCCTGGCAGATCCTGAGTGGCCTAGCAAGGCTAAAGCCGGTCGAACAGAGGAGATAAACAGATGCATTGCCTGTAACCAGGGATGCATCACTCGTCTCTTTGCACAGCAGGACGTTTGGTGCACCGTCAATCCACAGACAGGTCGGGAAGAGATCTTTGCTACGCCGCTGCCGGTCATCAAACAAAAGGTTCTTGTCGCCGGAGGTGGCCCTGCCGGTATGTCGGCCGCCAAAGTACTGGCAGAAAGGGGACATCAGGTGGTTCTTTGTGAAGAGTTGAAAGATTTGGGAGGACAGCTTATTGCTGCAGCAATTCCGCCTTATCGGTCCGGTTGGGAGCTGTTGCGTAGCTACCTGGTTGGGGAGATGGCAAGGCTGGGCATAGATGTTCGGCTTAACACAAAGGCCACGGCGGATATGGCACAACAAGAGGGTTTTGATTCCGCTATTGTGGCTGTGGGAGCTCATCCGGTGCGCTTGAATATTCCGGGTATTCAGCATGCCAACGTGGCGGTCGGACGTGATGTTTTGGAGGGTCATAGCCAGGCTAAAGGCAAGGTAGTCGTAGCCGGCGGAGGATGTGCTGGAGCGCAAACAGCTGAATATCTGGCTGTGCTCGGACATGAGGTAAGTATTGTAGAGATGCTGGGTGAGATAGCTCAGGATGCACCCCGTGCAGAACGGGAATTACTTCTGGGGCGGTTGCAGAAAATGGGCGTAAAACTGATGAACAATACTAAAATCATGAGCATAGGGGAGAATAAGGTCAGCATTGAAAGTCCCGCCGGCCTGGCGGAGCTGCCTGCTGATACCGTAGTTATCTGTCTGGGGTCGGCCCCTAACGATGGTATTGCCGATGCTCTGCAGAAAGTAGTAAGCCATACCGTCAAAACAGGCGATGCCGTCAGACCAAGAAAAGTAACGGAAGCCATCGAAGAGGGAGCGTTGGAAGCACTTAAAATATAGCTGATCACTAGATGAAAGGCATAACATTTACGGCGGGCCTGCGATTAAAGGCTCGCCTTTCTTATGCGCGCGCATGGTGCGTAACCAGGCGGTGAAAGTCCTTTCTTTTTTAAACGGCAGCAAGGCCGTCGAGTTTTTAATAGTGAAACCTTGTGAGCCTCTGTTTCGTATACTGGTATGTATAAATGCGATTGCTTTAGAACATAAAGTGATAATTCCAGAGGTATGCTATTAATAACAGCATATAATGGTAGTATGTCTCTTTTTTTAGGTGATATGTATAATTAAATGTATGGGGAAGAGAGGATGTTGTCTTGAATCCCGAACAGTTGCACCAATTGACATCGATAAGCAGAGAAACCGGAAAGTCGTTATCTGAGTTGCTGACGCAGTTCGGCTTCTGCTCTGAAAATGATACCCATAGGTTTGTGGCTCAGCTGGCCGGCTTATCATTTGTAAATATACATGAAGGCGATCTTGATCCCAAAGTAATTGCTCTTATTCCTGCAGAACTTGCTTATCGTCATCAGGTGTTGCCGCTCTCTTTTGATGGAACTGTGGTGCGTATTGCGGTTGCCGATCCTTTTAATACGGCGGCGACAGAAGATATCAGGGTCGCTACCGGTCTTTCTGCTGAACCTGTCTTTGCTGATCCGCAAGATATCCGGCGCCTGGTAGAAGAGCATTACGTTCGGCGTATGATTGCCGATACTGCTGATGAGGATGTCCAGATACTGGAAGACAGCGATGACGAAATCGGTGATCTGGAACGTATGGCCAGAGAGACTACCGTCATTAAATTAGTCAATCTTATTCTGCGGCAGGCCGTGAAGGAGCGCGCCAGTGATGTCCATGTGGAGCCGTTCGAGCGCGGTATGCGGGTGCGTTATCGTATTGACGGTATCCTACACGAGATATCATCGCCTCCCAAGCGATTGCAGGCCGCCATTATTTCCC
>JAQUEL010000015.1 GCA_028685295.1 bacterium | reverse complement strand
GTTTCTCGGCCAATACGGTTTGCTCCATGCCCATTGCAAGACGTGCCTCACGTATCTTTTTGCCGATAAGCCGGTATTTGTTCATTAGTTCCTCCATAGTTCTGCTGCCGACATCAAAGAGAATCGGTTAATATGTCTCCCGACATATAGATATTATCATGAAAGAGAACGGCAGAAGCGTAAAAGTATTGACGGTATGTGAACGTTATGATAAAATCCCATGGTCACTATGATAACCAGGCAGCATGATATGTGCCGGCCTATTGTTCGGCACATGGCAAGAGGAAACCATTATAATGTGTACAATTGATAATGATGAATGTAAGTATGCAATAAGAAAGTCCTTTTATCATTTGAGTGCGGCCGGGGATGAGCTGACGAGCGAGCAGGTATATAATGCTTTGGCAGAGGTGGTATGTATGTTCCATATGAATGCCTGCTGCGCATCGGATTGGCGCAAGATAAGCAGGATGGTTATGAAGTCAGCCAGAGCGGTACTTCTAGAGAAACATCCATATATAATGGTCATCAGGAATGCTATGAAAAACGGCATCGATCTTCTCGATGTTTAACATCGATTGATAGGGGTAAAGAAATGTAAATATGTATTGATAAGGAGGTGGGGAGCATGTACTGGCAGAACTGGCTGAATGCCGTACTAGGAATATGGCTGATCCTGTCGCCTTTCATACTCGGATATGCCGATGTTTCGTCTGCCGCCTGGAATGATATTATCGTTGGTATTGTGTTGGCGGTAGTAGCGGGCTGGGTCGCCTCTGCACGGGTAGCTTCCTCTGCGCCTAAATGGTTCTGCTTTATACTTGGCGTTTGGTTGATTTTCTCGCCATTTATTCTGGGATTCAGCAGCCGTCCCGTCCCTTACTGGAACAACCTGCTCATAGGTATCGTGGCGGCTATACTTGCCGCCTGGACGGCATCCATGAGTCCTACCGAGGCGCCTGCACCGAGGGGATAAATTCTGAGTACGCGTTAACGTAAAAAGGGCGGCCGAGGCATTTGGGCCGCCCTTTCGTAATTACCAATTATCGTTTACAAGTATGAAATCAGCGAAAACTTTTTTTTAACTCTTCTATGATCAGCGATAAGCTGTAATTGCGCGATATCAAGGAGTTTATATCATCTATTTCGGATGCGTCCAGGCAAGGCCCGTCCGAAACGCCTTCATCCCGGCTGATCTGTGTCATCTGCCACCATTCGAGAAGCTTTAACAGGAGATCATTTTTAACATCATCGTTAAGATCTTCCAATATTCCTATCTCTTTTTCAATGTCTTCGGAGAGTTCTATCAGCATAATCTCCTGCATATTTTTCCCTCCAATAATGACGGCATCTTTTATGCGTATAATTATACACTATGGATATTTATTTGCAATAATTACGGACGCATGTTTGCTCGTTCCGCTATATGGGTAATATTAGTTGTAAATTTAAGGAGGAGCGCTTATGATGGATGAGAGAGACTATGGTACGGAGATCAAGGACCCGGTTTGCGGGCTATATGTTAATAAGAATGATGCGGAAAATATGTCTGTATATGATGGGATAACATATTATTTTTGTTCATTGGAATGCATGAACCTATTCTTTGATGATCCTGATCATTACTCCATCTGTGAAGCCGGACGAAAGAGCGGCGAATAGGCCCGACGAAGATATTAATATCGCTTCCTTCAGCCTTTACGTGCTAATGCTATTATGTTAAAATTTTCTTAAGTAGAGGCTGGAGAGCGATAAATGGATCTATCGATTGTAATAGTTAGCTGGAACTCGTCCTCAGAGTTACGGGATTGCATCGGCAGCCTGGCCGATCAGGCTGATGAAGGTTTTTCATATGAGATAATTCTGGTTGATAATGCTTCTTCAGACGGCTCTGTTGCTTTGGTTCAAAAATGTTTTCCTGCAGTAAGAATTATCGCTAACGATGAGAACAAAGGTTTTGCCGGGGCAAGCAACCAGGGTATACTGGCCTCGATCGGGCGCTTTGTCATGTTGCTGAACCCTGATTCTGTTGTGGAGAGCGGTGTCTTAAAGGGTATGACGGATTTTATGGATTCTGTTCCCGATGCTGGTGCTTGTGGTTGTAAGCTGCTTGAAAGCGATAATAGTTTGCAATATTCGGCTCGTTGTTTTCCGCATTTATCGGATGTTCTCATGAGCTTGCCTGGTATCTCCAGAATAATTCCTAACAACCATTATAAACGCGAGTATCTGATGATGAATTGGGATCACAGCCATATCAGGACGGTAGAGTGGGTATCCGGTGCCTGTTTGGTTATGCGGCGGGAGGCCATAGCTCAGGTCGGCTTGCTGGATGAACGTTTTTTTATGTATTGCGAGGATATGGATTGGTGTTTCAGGCTTTCCAAGGCCCTCTGGAAGATATACTATCTGCCGCATCTGGCTATAGTTCATCACAGGGGCGCCAGCAGCAGCCAGACGGCTCCTAAAATGATCCTGGCCCATCATATCAGCATGTGGAAATACGCACAGAAGCACCTTCGGGGCAATTGGCCTCTTTTGCTCTTTGCACCGTTGACCGGATTTTTCCTGGCTATGAGAGCTACGCTTTTGTTGCTCGGTTACCTGCTATGTCAGGGTATACCGGGTAGAATCGAGAGCAGGGAGATGTCGGCCGATGCAGCTAATGAAATCCCGAATAGCTAGGTTGAAGCGCCTCTATATCTTTCCGATAGTACTCTTTTTGCTGCCTTTCTATGCCGGCAAACCATATTTCTCCGGTGTTACATCTGTTGTTCCTGTTACAATCTTTTCGGTAATCTTCATCGGCATTTATCTCTATTCCGCCTGGAAGAGCAAGCGCTTCTCTGCTTATATGGGTGTTCCATCCATTCTGCTGATAGCAGCTTATATTATTTCTGCATCACTGTCAGTGAATCTTTTCCAAAGTCGCCAAAGTATCTATCTTCTGCTGGCAGGTATAGCAGCATTTCAAATTTCCGCTGCTTTATCTGCTGATAAATCCGCTCGGCATCAATTGATGGAAGCTATTGGGTATTCAGCTTCTTTTCTATCCATCTATGCTATCTTCTTTTCATCTAATATAGGAATGAGAAGCGGACTCTATGCCACCTTCTATAATTACAATGCCTTTGCCGGCTATCTAGCCCTATCGGCGCTGGCTTTACCGGGCCTGGCCTTTTCTACATCGGATTCCCGGTTGGATACAGGTCTATTCTATCCCCTGCTCGGTTTTCTAACCATCTATCAGGTATGGATGCGAAGCGTGGCTTACGATGGCCTGGCAGTCTGGACTTTACTTATAGGACTGACGGCTCTTTTAGTCTATATTCTACTGCGGAGGGCAAGCCCGCGAATACGATATATGCTCTTCTTTCTTCCTGTGCCTGTGGCTCTGGCTATGACCGGGTCCAGGGGAGGATTGCTGTCTTTTATGGCGGCGGTGGCAGTGGCGCTGGTTATTATGTATCTGAAAGAACCGGCTATTCGCAAAGTGGCCATCTGGCTTGCTGTGGCTATGGTGGCATTTATGGTTGTGTTGATATCTTCTCAAGCAGGGCTGGTAGAGCGTTTTAGTCTTCTTTTTAAACCCTCTAACCGTTCTGATCTCTATCGTTGTCTGGCATGGAAAGGAACATGGAAGGCCTTTATCTCCAGACCGCTTTTAGGACATGGGCCGGGAACCTTTGCTTCAATTTATCCGGTATATAAGGCGGGCGGAGTAGATACGCTCATGGCACATAACAGCTATCTCCAGTTGCTGGCGGAGACGGGTGCAACCGGGGTGGCGGCGCTGATCGCTTTTGTGATTGCTTCACTGGCGGGCTTGCATACCCGCATAAAAAATTCCGTACGGCCCGGCGCAATCGCGGCGGTATTACCGGCAGGAATAGTTGCTATGGCAATCCATAATATAGTCGATTATACCTGGTATATTCCATCTCATCAAATCCTCTTTATGGTTATTCTTGGCTGCTTATCCACTCTCCGGTTCGATATAAGGGATGCAAAACCTTTGCAGATAAGCAGATCTGCCCTGAATAGAGTATCAGGCGTCGTAATAGCTCTTCTAACAGCCTTGTCGGCTATTGCTGCTTTGGTATGGAGTATGCCGGCGGCAATAATGTATGATAAGGGAATATCGGATTTGGATAACGGCTGGCGCTCCTATGCTAAAACAGAGATAGCTCGTGCCGTAACCGGTGATCCATGGTCAGGGAAATATATCATTGCTCTGGCCGATATATGCTCATATGATGCGGATAGTAATTATGATGCTGCTAAATTATATCGACAAGCAATAGCTCTTGAAAGGGTAAATCCTTACTATCGTCTCCGCCTGGCGAAGCATTTAATGCATAAAGGTGATTGTGATGGAGCGATAATGGAAGCTCGTAAAGCTTTGAAGCTATCACCTGCTTTGCGCACCGGCTGGCGCCTTATCGGTGATGCCGAAGCGAGGAAAAAACGATATGCTGATGCCATACAAGCCTATAAACGTGTTCTGGATATAAGTTATATGCCTTATGAGAGTGAAAAATATTTACCTCTCGGGGAGTTACTGCCTCGCACGGAAGAGGGCAAAGCCTTGCTGGGGTTGGGACATATATATTTTTTGCAGGGCAAGCAGACCGAGGCTTGTAATTCTCTGATACAGGCTCGCCGCATATTCAGCCGCTATGTAGAGAGGGTGGAGAAAAATCCAATATTGTTTAATAAAAGGCAGGAAGCGGAAGAATATAAGAGTATGATCCTTTCAATCGATGATCTGTTGAGACGAAAACTATGATATAATTATTAAGGTGGTGGTCTGAATGATTCCGATGGATCCCCAGGATGCCAGAATAAATCTTCAGGTACGTACCATTCTCAATAGCCGCTATGTCGATACCAGCAAGGTGGATTATTTTACAATTAAAGGAACGGTATATTTGCGAGGGCCCATGAAACAGTTAAGGGGCGGACGCACGGTGGTTATGTCGGAGATCGATAATATAGTGGAGAATGTTTCCCGTATCACCGGTGTGAAAGATGTAATTAACGAGATGACGCTGATTGAATTGAAGAAGATCTCTGAAGCTGCTGTAAGGGAAGAGGCGGAATAAGAATAAGAGAGGGGAAGGAGAGAGATATCTATATGAGGCGGGTGCTGATATTACACGGGCCGAACCTTAATCTGCTGGGACGAAGGGAACCCGAAAAGTACGGTGGTATGACTCTTAGCGAAATAAACGATAGATTACATGCTTTGGCAACGGAATTGGATCTGGAACTGGAGATTATGCAGTCAAATCATGAGGGAGCTCTTATTGATGCTCTGCATGAAACGAAGGCCGACGTGGTTGTTATCAATGCCGGAGCCTTGACTCATTACAGCTATGCGCTGGCTGATGCTCTTCGAGCTATTGAGGCTTATAAGATAGAGGTACATATGACAAATGTTTTTGCCAGAGAGGCTTTCAGGCAGCATTCGGTCATCTCTCCTGTTGTTAATGGTGCTATTTGTGGTTTCGGCATTAACAGCTATCTCCTTAGCCTCCGAATGGCGGCTGAGTTTTTGAAGGGTACCGTGTGAATAGGCTTACAGCCCTGCGGGCATCCATGACAGAGGCCGGCATCGATTTTCTTGTGCTGTCCGGTAAAGAGGATATCTTATATCTGAGTGGGTTTTACGGCAGCAGGGCGCTTTCTCTTATAACTCTGGACTTTGCGCTCCTCTGTGTCGATTTCAGATATACGGAACAGGCTGCAAGGCAAGCATCCGGATGGGAGATTATCGGCAGTTCCGGTGAATTATTTTTTCGGCTCAAGGATATGATGTCCGCTGCCGGAACCGATAGGCTTTACTTTGATCCTGCCGGCATGGGGTATCTGGATTATACGGAACTGGCTGAGGCTCTACCCGGCTGTGAGCTTCTGCCCTCTGCGCAAATGATACGGAAGCTGCGTGCGGTAAAAGATTCCGGCGAGGTGGAGCTTATTATTCAGGCGCAACGTTTGGCGGAGGCCTCATATGTCGATATCATCAACCGTGGGCTGTGTGATCATTCTGAGAAAAGATTGGCCGCAGATATAGATTGTGCCATGATTCAGGGTGGGGCCGATAAGCCGGCTTTTGATACCATTGTTCTCGCCGGTCCCAGGTCATCTATGCCTCATGCCATAGCTGGAGAGAATTCGGTCGGCTGGAACGATAATGTGCTCATCGATTGGGGTGCAAGACGAAAATATTATAATTCCGATACTACCAGGACGCTTTTTTGCGGCAAGATGGACACCCGGTTGAATAAAATTTACGATATCGTCCTGCAGGCGCAAATAATGGCTCTGGAGGCGGCGGTTCCCGGTATACCCTGTCGTGATTTGGATCGCATAGCTCGTGAATATATTAGTAATATGGGATATGGAGATAATTTCGGCCATGGACTGGGACATGGTGTCGGCCTGGAGATACACGAATTGCCGATCCTCAATCCTTCCAGCCGGGAAATATTGCAGCCCGGGATGGTAATTACCATAGAGCCGGGTATTTACCTGCCTGATATAGGCGGCGTGAGGATAGAGGACCTCGTCTTGATAACCGAGAATGGAAGCAAAAACCTGACGGGACTTTCTAAAGAGAGAATAATAATGTAAAATAGTTGACAGCCTATTAACCAGAGCATGAGGGAGGAAAAGATGATATCGACTGCTGAATTTAAAAATGGATTGACGATCGAACTGGATGGAGAGGCCTATGCTATAATAGAATTTCAACACGTCAAGCCTGGAAAGGGTGGAGCGTTTGTTCGAACCAAGCTCAGAAATGCGAAGACCGGTAATGTTCTGGAGAAGACCTTCCGCGCCGGAGAGAAGATGCCCCGTGCTATCATAGAACGCAAGAGGATGCAATTCCTTTACGAGAGCGATAACCAATATTATTTCATGGATGTGAATACTTATGAGCAGGATCACCTTACTGCCGATCAGCTCGGTTCTTCAGTTAAATATCTGAAGGAGGAGATGATGGTTGATATTCTGATATTTGATGGTAAGCTTATCGGAGTGGAGCTGCCGAGCGCGGTTGAACTCAGGGTAGCTGAAACAGATCCCGGATTGAGAGGGGATACCGCTTCAGGAGGCTCAAAGCCTGCCACGCTGGAAACCGGAGCGGTTATCCAGGTTCCTCTTTTTATTGAAGTCGGGGATATACTCCGGGTGGATACCAGGACAGATAGTTATGTTGAAAGAGTAGCGCAGTAATGGCAGGGCTTTTAGAGGAACTTGCTTACACGAAGGGCCTGGCTGAAGGGTTGCTGGAAGGTGCAGAGAGCGAAGCCGTTGTGCGTATCATCAAGCGGTTGCTGGCTTTGACGGAGCTTATGGCTTCCAGGATCACCGAATTGGAGTTGCAGCAGAAGAAATTGGGAGAGTATATAGAAACGGTTGATGGAGACCTGGACAGGCTGGAACGGACTGCTTACGGTATAAGCGAGGATGCAGTGGCGGAGAGTCAATGCCCGTCTTGTAAGGAGAAGCTTGTTTATGATTCCGATATATTAAGCCATGGCGGCAAAGTGGAGTGTCCATCCTGTCATCAAAATGTTGTGCTGGAGGCCGCTGAGCAATAAAGGAGGCTATCAATGGATATAGAAGAGATTCGAAAAGCCTTAGCTATTATGGATAATAATGATTTAAACGAATTATTTCTTCAAATCGGCGATATGTCATTGACGTTGAAGCGCGATCTGCCGGTTCAGGAGGAATTGCCGGCTTGCGTATGTGAAGAGTGCCCAGGCGTCGAAGTACAGTCGACTGAAGCCCTTTCCGAGACCTCGATAAACGCTGGTATGGTGGGAATACTGCATTTAACCGATAAGCATGGCCTGCCTACTGTAACGGTGGGAGGCAGAGTATCTAAAGGACAGACCGTCTGCGCTATAGAGGCTATGAAGATACGCCATGATATCAGAAGCGTTCATAACGGGGTGGTATCGGAGATTGTTACTCAGGACGGTGTTCCTGTGGAATACGGGCAGCCGTTGATGGTTATCAGGCAGGAGGATAGGCAATGAAATTCTTCTTTGATAAGCGTGGACAGGCCGGGTTGACGTTTATAGGCATACTTGTAAGTATTGCCATACTGTTGTTGCTGTTGCGATATTTTGTTTTTCCGATCGGCACTACTTCTGCTGTAAAGACCAGTCTGCCGGATGAGGGACTGAAACGTGGCGAGGGTGTCGTTTGTATGCAAAATTTGCGAAGCGTGCGCCAAAGCATCGAAGCATGGAAGGTCGGCAATGATGGAGAGAACCCGTTGTCGCTTGACCAATTGCCTGAGTATAGAAGGACACCGGAAATCTTTGTGTGTGCTGTGGGCAAAGAGGCATATCTTTATGATGCACAGACCGGTACCGTCAAATGTCCCCATCCGGGACACGGCAGCTATTAGGGGGTAATAGATGTTTAAAAAGGTTCTGATAGCTAACAGAGGCGAGATTGCAGTAAGAATCATACGTGCCTGCAGAGAGATGGGCATACGTACTGTGGCCGTCTATTCCGAAGCCGATATAGATGCTCTTCATGTCCGGGTGGCGGATGAGGCCATATGCATAGGATCTGCATCCTCTCGTGACAGCTATCTCCACCTATCCAATATTATCAGCTCTGCTGTGATAACGGGCTGTGAGGCCATTCATCCCGGTTACGGCTTTTTGGCCGAGAACAAAGGCTTTGCTGAGCTGTGCGAATCCTGTCAGATAAAATTTATCGGCCCTCCCCCCGAAGTGATAGAGCGTATGGGTGATAAAGCGGCTGCCAGGGCTGCTATGATCTCGGCCGGTGTTCCGGTTGTGCCGGGTACCATCAGTGGTATTAACGGCCAGCGGGAAATCAAAGAACTTATCAAAAAATGTGGATTGCCTCTTATTGTCAAGGCTTCGGCGGGCGGCGGCGGGCGCGGCATGCGAATAGTAAGAAGCGAGGCTGAACTGGAGAACGCATTGCGTATGGCGGGTAATGAGGCTGAAGCTGCTTTTGGCAACGGCGAAGTCTACGCGGAGCATTACATCGAGGAGCCGCGGCATATCGAGATTCAGATAATCGCCGACCAATACGGACGAATAGTTCATCTGGGCGAGAGGGATTGTTCTATTCAGAGAAGATATCAGAAGATTGTGGAGGAAGCGCCCTCTCCCGTATTAAAGCAATCTAAACGCATAGCCATGGGCAAAGCTGCCGTCAAGGCTGCCAGGGCTATCGGTTATATCAGTGCAGGCACGATAGAATTTCTGTTGGATAAAGATGGTAAATTCTATTTTATGGAAATGAATACCAGAATTCAGGTAGAGCATCCGGTAACCGAACAAATTACGGGTATTGACCTTGTGAAGGCTCAGATTGCTGTTGCCGCTGGTGAGAAGCTTCCGTTTAGTCAGGATGACATAGGTATATATGGACATGCAATTGAGTGTCGTATCAACGCTGAAGATCCTGATAACGGTTTTGCTCCATCTACAGGGGTTATCGAGAGCTATCATCAGCCTGGGGGGCCGGGAATCCGTGTGGATACCTGTGTCAGCCAGGGCACGGAAATTCCTCCGTATTACGATTCACTTATCGGTAAGCTGATTGCCTGGGGGCGTGACCGCAATGAAGCTCTTGCCAGAATGGAGAGAGCATTGGCGGAATACGATATACAGGGCATAAAGACCACCTTGCCGTTCCACAGGAGAGTTATGCGTAGCGAGGCTTTTCGAAGCGGTAATTATCATACCGGATTTATTGAGAAGCAGATGAACGAATAAGGGTGAGTCTTATGGGAAAAAGAAGCCGTGCCAGAGAGAGAGCTTTTCAAATATTATTCCAGATCGATGTAGGGTGCATTGACGCCGGTGAGGCAATCAAAAATACCCTTGAGGAAACGCAGCTGTCTGAAGAGGCTCGCAATTTCGCCATCGCTCTAGTACAGGGTACATTGGAGCATATCAATGAACTGGATGAACTGATAGCCAAGCATGCCAGGGGATGGACCATAGAGCGTATGGTAAACGTGGACAGAACCATCATACGGATGGCTGTCTATGAATTGCTTTATCACACCGAGGTTCCCTATAAAGTTACTATCAATGAAGCGGTCGAGCTGGCTAAAAAGTATGGGACTGAAGATTCCGGTCTTTTTGTCAATGGAATACTGGGTGGAATTATCAAGGCCTCCGGTAGAGCAGGAGCAGGAAGCCGGGAAGCGGAATCCAGGCGCCGATAGCTTCGACAAGTAACCGGGTATGAGAAATCGAAATATAGAAGTGTAAGTCGGTTGTTAAACATTGAGTGTGTTCAAACGAGTAATCAACAATGGGTGCCATGATTCCAGGAAGGCTTGCATAAAAAGCTTGAACTCTTTGTGCCTGATTTGTAAACGGACAAAAATAATCGCTCTGCTTTTTCTCATTATGCTGCCCGGACTGTTGCTTAGATTATACGGCCTTAAATGGGGGCTCCCCAACGAGAGGCATCTCTTCTCTTACCACCCGGATGAATTTTATATGGTGGGCGCGGTCCTCAATATGGACCCACAGCATCTGGATTTTAATCCGGGGTTCTTTAATTACGGCACGCTCTTTATTTATCTGATGGCTATAGTTTCCGCCATTGTTAAATTATTCATTTTTCCTCAGACCGATGCCGGCTGGATGGCCCTGTATATCCTTTCCGGCCGTATAATATCGGCCTTTCTAGGCAGCCTTAGTATAGGTTTGGTATTTCTTTCCGCTCGTCGTCTCGGTGGATTAAAAGCTGCATTGATATCTGCTCTCTTTCTTTCTTTCTGGCCGATGCATCTAATACATTCGCACTTTGCCACTGTGGATATTGCAGCTGCTTTTTTTGTTGCTTTGGCTCTTTGGCTCTGTTGCCGAATTTATGATGGTGAGGATAAGGCAATACTATGGGCTGCGTTATCCTCAGGGTTGGCGGCGGCAACACGCTACAATACGGCTTTGGTTTTCGCAGCTGTTCCGACGGCTCTTTGGCTTCGTCCTCGGGTGTATCCAAAACCGGATAAACGACGGCTCCTTCTTCTCTGTCCGGCTGCTTTGCTGGGTTTCTTTATCGGATGTCCGTATGCATTTCTGATGCCATCCGAGTTCATCCCGGCCGTCAAACATGCTCAGCAGTTGATCGCCTGCGGATTGGGTGATCTTTTTCAGCATACGTCGCCGGGTTGGATATATCATTTGCAGACGAATTTTGTTTACGGTCTGGGATTACCGGCTGCTCTAACGGCGGTATCGGCTGTTATATATAACCTGCGCAGCAATCGGGGTAAGATGCTTCTCCTATGGGCGATGCTTTTTTATCTGCTTATTGGAGCGGCCCAGGTCAAATTTATGAGGTATATGCTACCTTTGACGCCCGCTCTGGCCGTAGCATCGGGTCTTTTTATGAAGCAGCTTCTTGAGCGGCACTGCGGCAAGCTGCGTATGTTCGTCATGCTTCCGGTACTCTTCGTCTTGATGTATACGGTTATTTATGGTCTCTCTTTTTCATTTTTAATGGGCGGGCCTGATGGACGTGACCTTATCGCCGATAAATTTAAGGATATTGAAGCGGGACATTCGGTAGCTGTAATGAATCTTCCCAATTTTTCTACACCGCCTTTATTGTGGTATAATGGCGGAAAGGTGGCGCCGGAACTTTATCGACAATCTCTCAAAGGATGTCGATTAAATCCGGAAGTCGTCTCGTTCAATGTCGGAGATCTGCAGCGGTTGTCCAGCGATTATCTGGTCCTTTCCGAGTATGATTACCGTGAAGTTGCCAGGCAACATCCGGAAAATTTTGCTGCATGCATGTCGGCAATAAATAAGCAATATCGATTGACGTTGGCAGTTGTGACTGTACCTCATCTGGGGCCATTGCGATTCAGCAAAGGTTTCCCGCCGCATGATCTGTTGTACGTCTACCCTGAAACACGTCTTTACCGTCGAAAGGAGTAACTCTTGAATAAGGATAAGCTTATAGAGCAATTAAAAGAGATGGGAGCTGAAGTAGACGATCTCCTTGATAAGATCTTACCGCCCGAGGATACTTATCCCGAAGAGCTGCATCGTGCCATGCGCTATAGCGTTTTTGCCGGAGGGAAGAGGCTGAGGCCCTTTCTGGTCTTGCAGGGTGCGGCCGTAGGCGGACTTCATTACCGGCAGGCGTTGCCGCTTGCTGCTGGAGCGGAGCTTATCCATGTCTCCTCACTGGTGCATGACGATCTGCCTTGCATGGATGATGACGACCTCAGGCGAGGCAAGCCGACCAATCATAAAGTATTTGGCGAGGCCATGGCTCTGTTATGCGGTGACGCCCTGATCATGCTGGGGTTTGATATTGCTGCAGCCAATGCGGAAATTGAGGGTGTGGAGACAGCAAGGGCTTTAGCGGCACTACGTGAATTGCATTGCGGCGTAGGCTATGCCGGTATGCTGAGCGGCCAGGCGATTGATATAGCCTTTACTGCTTCAACGGCAACCACAGAAACTTTGGATTATATCCATCGTCATAAGACAGGCTCTTTTATAACACATGCGCTCAGGGCCGGAGCAGTTCTGGCCGGTTTGGCGGGTGAGGATCTGGATGCTTTAACCGGTTACGGCAATGATATGGGGCTGGCCTTTCAAATCACGGATGATATTCTCGATATAGTGGGTGATCCGGTGCTTCTGGGAAAGAGTATCGGCAGCGATCAACGGCAAGACAAGGCAACCTATCCATCTCTTTACGGGCTGGATCAGGCCAGACGTCGTGTGGTTGATCTGGCTGAGAGCGGGCATGCGCATCTGGAAAGATTCGGTATGCCGGCTGGTTCCCTGCATGCACTGCTGGATTATATAATTGAAAGAGATAGATAATAATATAAGATGAAAGAATGCATATTGAATAACATTATCGGGCCGGGCGACATAAAGAGTCTGAATGCCCGGGAACGGGAAACCCTTTGCCGGGAGATAAGAGAGCGTCTTGTTGAAGTAGTTTCCTGCAATGGCGGTCATTTGGCCTCCAATCTGGGGGTCGTAGAGCTTACGGTAGCTCTGCATACCGTTTTTAACACTCCACAGGACAGTATAATCTGGGATGTCGGGCATCAGAGTTACGTGCATAAGCTTCTGACCGGACGAAACAAGGCTTTCCCTACCATACGCCGTGAGGGTGGTTTAAGCGGTTTTCCCAGGCCCGATGAGAGCGAGCACGATGCTTTCATCGCCGGACACGGCAGCACGTCCATATCGGCCGCATTGGGCATAGCAGCCTCTCGGAGGATAACAGGAAATACTGGCAGAGTAGTGGCTGTTATCGGCGACGGCGCTCTGACCGGCGGTATGGCTTATGAGGCATTGAATCAGGCCGGTCATCTCGGCTGCGATCTGGTCATCGTTCTCAATGATAATGATATGTCCATATCGGAGAATGTAGGCGCCATGTCGCGTTATCTTAGCCGAATCAGGCTTGATCCGGCATATCAGCGCATCAAGGATGAGTTTGAACATGTTATGAGCTTAACCGCCATGGGGTCAGCCGTACTGCGTCTTTCTGAGCGTTTCAAGGATCGCTTGAAGCGTTTGATGGTGCCCGGTGTCCTTTTTGAAGAATTGAATATAACGTATATCGGCCCTCTGGATGGACACAATCTGGATGAGCTTATCCCGGCCATGGAGAGGGCATGTGCTGTCAAGGGTCCGGTAATGTTACATACCGTTACGCTTAAAGGCAGGGGATATACTCCGGCTGAAGAGAATGCAACGAAGTTTCACGGTGCAAAGCCCTTTGTCATAGAGACGGGTGAATTCGCAGGCAAGTCGGCCAGACCCACATTCACCTCTGTTTTCGGCAATACGCTAACCGATATAGCCTATGAAAGGAAAGACCTGATAGCCATAACTGCTGCCATGACCGATGGTACGGGATTGGAGAGATTTGCCAAAGAGCATGAAAAGCGCTTCTTCGATGTCGGCATGGCAGAAGAACATGCTGTGACTTTTGCCGCCGGCTGTGCCGCCAGCGGCCTGAAGCCGGTACTGGCTATCTATTCCACATTCCTTCAACGTGCCTACGATCAGATCTTTCATGATATCTGTCTGCAAAAGCTGCCGGTAATATTTGCATTGGATAGAGCCGGTCTGGTGGGGGAAGACGGGCCGACGCATCAGGGTATCTTTGATCTCTCTTACCTGCGTCATCTTCCCGGGATGACGGTGATGGCGCCTCGTGATGAAGCAGAGCTTACCGCTATGCTCTATACCGCATTGGATATCAGCGGCCCGGTGGCTATACGCTATCCACGGGCTGAAGGTGAAGGAATAAGTTTCGATGCCGATTACCCGCAGCTCGAATTGGGCCGGGCGGAGTTATTGAAACCTGGTGTCGGTATTTTGCTGTTAGGGGTAGGGCCTTGTATCTGGGAAGCGATGAGAGCAGCTCATCGGCTGGAACATGAGGGAATAGATGTAGCAGTAATGGATGCTCGTTTTGCCAAGCCTCTTGATAGCGATGCCATAATAAATGCTCTGGCTGATTGCCATACGGTGATAACGCTGGAGGAGAATATTCTTCAGGGAGGGTTCGGCAGCGCCGTGGCAGAGTTACTGGCAGATAAAGGCATTGATAAACAGCTTATACGTTTGGGGCTGCCTGATACGGTTCCTATGCATGCCTCTCGGTTCCGGCTGTTATCAGCCTTTAACCTCGATGCAGAGGGAATATATACTACGGTTAAGGAGACCATTGCAAGGTGTGTTCAGACGTTTCTCGGTTAAGACTCGATCTGTTGCTGGTTGAACGCGGCCTTCTGCCTTCCTGTGAAATAGCACGTAGTGAAATCATGGCAGGCAATGTTCTGGTGGATGAGATTAAGGTGCAAAAAGCCGGTCACCAGGTTCGGAGAAATGCTGATATACGGTTGCTGTCCAAGCCACGACGCTATGTCAGCCGAGGTGGCTACAAGCTGGAGAAAGCTCTGGATTATTTCTCTATCGATGTTACCGGATTGACGGTGCTGGATGCCGGAGCCTCCACCGGAGGTTTTACGGATTGCCTGCTGCAGCGCGGTGCCGCCAGGGTTTATGCTGTAGACGTAGGTTATGGCCAATTAGCCTGGTCGCTGCGCAATGATTCACGGGTGATTGTAAAAGAAAGAACCAATGTCAGATATCTTGCTCCTGAGGATTTAGGAGAACGTGTGGATATGGTGACAGCTGATCTGGCCTTTCTTTCCCTTACCAAAGTCGTCGGCA
The DNA here is from genome assembly GCA_028685295.1 of bacterium. GTDB lineage: Bacteria > UBP13 > UBA5359 > UBA5359 > UBA5359 > UBA5359. The sequence goes on along the minus strand of JAQUEL010000015.1, from coordinate 15,151 downwards.
CGCTGGCTGCTCTCGGCAGGCCGGGAGCGAAGTATATATTTCTTGTAAAGCCGCAATTTGAGGTGAAAGCCGCTGATATAGGGAAACACGGCGTGGTGCATTCCTTCCAGGCCCATGCCGGGGCCATTGAAGGCGTTGTGTCAGCCGCTGTTGATGCCGGACTGGCAGCGACAGGTCTTACTTTTTCACCTATAAAGGGGCCGGAGGGGAATATAGAGTATCTTCTTTATCTTACCGGCACTGCTGCCGGTAAGCTCTCTCAGGCGGAAATAAACCATGTGGTAAAGGAGGCCGAACAGGCGCTGGCCTGATCCTCCATCTTTTTCGGCATAAAAAATGCGCTGCTCCGGAAACAGAAGCATTAATCGCCTGTTTCTTGGAGGTACAGCCAATGCAACGGACTAAAGCTGTTCTGTCGCTGATAATCTTTCTAACCGGTTTTGCTGTCGGATTCGACATACGTGATCCCGTTCCTTCGATCTTAACCCCGGAAAGCCCGCTTTATGCTTCTAAATTGGTTGAAGAGGAACGAGAGGTCAACAGTGCCGGTACACCTTTAAAACGACTGGCCGTGTATGACAGGCTGATAATATTCAGAATCAATGAGATAGATGCGGTATTGAAAAAGGGGAAGCCTGCTTACCTTAACTGCCTCTGCATGTCTTACTATAGAACGCTAAGCAGGAATAACGCTGATCTGCAGGAAATATATGCCGTGGGCAAATTGCCTAAAGAGAGAGCGCTGGAGATTCGCAAGAATCTGATAAATGGCAGGAAAAGGCTTGCCGCCATTGAGAATAATTCCGTAGGCGAAGCTCGCGCACTATTGAAATGTGCGATAGAGAGAACAGATAAAGCCATAGCAAGCATAGATAGTATGATGAAAGGCATTGAGATCGAGAAAATGAAGATTAAATATACACTCTCTTAAGAAGGAATGTTATATAGCTAAGTGGAATAGTTATAGTAATAGCGATAGTGTTGATTGTTTTACGGTGATATTGATATGATTGAACTATCGATAGAGGGTATCAGGGTGGATATAGTCACTAAACAGCCTGTGTTGATTCTCAGGGATACGACAAGTGATAGATTTTTGCCGATATGGATAGGAATCTATGAGGCTACGGCTATCGCTATGCAGTTGGAGGGAATGAAGAGCCCTCGGCCGATGACCCATGATCTGGCGATGGGAATGTTGGAAAGTCTGAACGCTGGTATATATTCGGTATCTATACTGGATGTTGACGGGGGTGTATATCGCGCTCGCATAAGCTTGAAAGCGGGAGATAGCGTTATCGATCTGGATGCCAGGCCCAGTGATGCTGTTGCTCTGGCTTTGCGAGCAGGTTGTCCTATATATGCCGAGGATAAATTAGCAGAAGAGATGTTGAGCACTACCCCGGATGAAAAGAAGCCCGGCGATAAGAATGCCGAGGCGGAGGAGTTTCGTCGTTTTTTGGAAGATATTAAACCCGCAGATTTTCAATAGGTGATTAAATGAGTTTATATGTAAGAAGAGCCGTTCTTCTTTTGGCTATCCTTCAATTACTATCTGTCAAGGCATTTGCACTTGATTTTTCAATAAAGGAAAACTGGCGAAACAATGCTTATAAGACTATGGATTCAGGCTTGGAGTTTGGCGTATTGCCGATAACCGAGTCGCTGTTGCCGAAAAAATCGCCGTTGCAGCCGTTGTCTACAGCTGATGAGATGGAAGAGTTGCGGGCAAGTTTATCCGAATATCTGGTAATGTATGTATATATGCTGAACAGCAGCAGCAATGTAAAAGCCTATCTCTACCCAACTTTCAATGCGGTATGTGTTGAAGGAACGGGGGAACAGCGTATGACTGCTTTATGGGAGAGTTCAGCATCTAAAAAAGCATATCTGCAAATGCTGGCAGAGCTCTTTACAAGAAATCCTGCGACTGATGATAACGGTATCCTTTTAGCTCTCTTTGACGGTCTATCCAATGGATACAGCTACCGGTTGAAAGAGAATTACCCCCTGCTGGCCGAAAGCTTTGAATCTATAAACGGCGTTATCTTTCCCCGTGCTTTCAAGGATGGCTTGATGTTCTTTCCCAGGCCGGGTCAGGGTTCCCATGAACTTCGTCTTTATTTACCCAATATCCGTTTGCAGGAGAGCGGCATACCCGGATACAAATTATACGATTTTATCTTTAGCATACCTAACCCGGAATACCGCCAAGAGCAAGCCGGGCATTAGAAAGGATAATGGCATATGTTTCGACGAATTCTAATAACAGCAGCATTTATAGTTCTCACAGCGGCCTCCTGGTCGGTAGGCCAGACGATCAAGGAAGCTAACGGTATAAAGGTTGCCTGCGTCAACATCTCCAAATGTATGCAGGCCGACCCATATTTTGCCGAGCAGCAGAAGGTCATGCAGGCGATTGCCATAGAAAAAGAGAAGGCTTTTAAAGATAAAACTAAGAAGATGAATGATAATGATAAGCTACGCGAGTATCAGAAGATCAGGGCGGAGCTGGATGCAGAGAGACTTAGAATTACCAGGGATGTTTCCGACCACATAAAAAAGAAGATCTCCACTATAGCTTCAGATGCCGGATATTCCATAGTTCTTGACAGCCAGGTGGTTCTTTATGGCGGCACGGATATTACCGATAAGGTTATTGCTGTGTTAAAATAAAGCCAAATGGGGCCAGACCTTGAGCAACACTTTTGGTACCCAAAATGAAATGGAGGTAGGCTCAGGCCTACCTCCATTGGCTAATTTCTAATAACAACGGTAGTATGCTACTCTTGCTCATCCACAAAAACTTCATACGCCCAGTGATCCCATTTGGCGGCAACTCCGATCCCTGGAAGATCACAATAATTCCGTGCAATAAACCCGCCGTTGCGCTCCCCAAAAAGTGCTTTCATTTTTTTGGCTTCAGATCTAATCAGCTCCCGATCTCCAGTAGGCAAGACCTTTTGAATATCCACCGGAGAAAATAGGCATATTTTTAACTCTTTAAGTTTATCCGCTAATCGCTCTAATCCATAAAGCCCTGGTTGGTCAAATTGAAAGCAATTTATCCCTACTTCCGCCAGATCATCCATAATATCTCCAATATGCCCGCATGAATGCATCAGAACATGCAAATTCAAGCTATGTGCTCTCTGGCACAGACGAAGATAAAGGGGTTTGAAAATCTCTCTCCAGAGCTCAGGATTAATCATTAGACGATCTTGTAAACCCCAATCTTCAGCAAAAAAGATGCCGTCAGCACCGGCTTTTGCGTATTGGAAGATCATCTCTTCCAAGAGAGAAGTAACACGGTCATGTAATAGATCTATTTTATCTCTTTCCAGATAAAGATCTTGGAAATAGAGCTCTAGTTTTCTGAGGTAACGGCAGATGCTAAAAGGAAAATCAAGCGATCCCAAATGATAGAGATCAGGGTTCTGCTGGAAGATTTGCTTCGCTTCTAGAAATCGTTCCGGCGCAGCTAAATTGGGAAGCTTATAAGTTTCCAAATCTGCCCAATCAGAGAGAGCGGGCTCATAAATCTCTCCCTTTTGGCTTTTACCGATGATCCTATGCCAGATATTCCCCCACTCATCATCATAATATTCAATAGTTCCCTCTTGCCATCTCCGTGGCTGCCAAGACGCAGAAGCTGAAATTCCAACTCCGATAAAATCATTCCTTCGGCCACGATCAAAGTCGAAGCCGATTCTCGGCGGATTGCTCATCATTAAGTTCCGCTTGATGATTTCTCTTGGTATCACTTGAATCATTCCTTTCTTACCTGCAGAGCGATGGTATTTTTATAAATTAAAGATAATCTTCTCTGTAAATTTTATATTTTTGCGGGTAAATTACCATGGACAAATTAAATGATATTTGTAATAATTAAAGAAAAAGAGGGTTAAGGCATGGGAAAATGGTTGGAAATTGATCCGAAAATCATCTATTTTGTTGATCGCCGCTGTCTTCCAACCTGGCACTTGCCAGCCACAAATATCTCCTTCCACGATTTGACCTTTGTATACTCTGGAGCGGCCGTTTATTACATTAACGGCCGCTCCTATCGACTAGAGGCCGGGGACCTGTTGTACGCTCCTGCAGGCTCTGTTAGAAAAGCAATAACAAAAGCAGAGCGCCCTATGTCATGTTACGCCTTTAATTTTCAATTGCCGCCCTATCAAAGAGATATCATCTTACCTCTTGAAACGGTTAATACAATCGGCTTGCCTTTCGAGCTGCTTAAACAATATAGGGAATTTACTTATTTATGGTTAGAAAAGAGACCCGGCTACCTGCTTAAAGCGCGAGCGCTCTTTTTATTGATCCTGTACCATTGTTTATTTCCATTTGCGCAAAATTATGGCGCTGATTGGCGGATTAGCCGCATTAAAGAATACCTTTTGAAAAACTACCGGGAGAGAGTACGGATCACAGAATTAGCGCGGTTAGTAAGACTTAACCCTGTTTATTGCGGCGCTTATTTCAAGAAAGAGACCGGTTTCACTATTAAAGCTTATCTTAACCGCATTCGCATACAAAAGGCATGTGATCTATTAGCTGCCGGAGATTATACCGTAAGCGAGGTTGGCTATTATTGCGGATTCAATGATCCCTATTATTTTAGCAAGATATTTAAGGAAATAACAGGGAGGGCGCCCTCACGATTTACAACCGGCCACGTTGAAGATGAGTGATTTATAGTGTATGCCAAAATTCGGGCAGTGTAGTATGCCGCGAAATCCAAGTGGCGAGTTAAAGCGGTATAACGGCTGCATCGGAAGGAAAAAACGGAGAAAAGCAGGGACACAGCGGAAGCGATACAGTGCGGGATTAAAAGCTGAAGTATCGCTGAAAGCGGTTAAGAAGCAGAAGGCGGTTGGCAAGATAACAGGCCTATATAGAGTCCGTCTCAATAACAAAGGGAGCATATCAGCGGCGTCTTCTCACGGATCTGGGCCGGCTGGATGCGCTTGCAAACTCTCCCGGTTGATGGTAATATTCCATGATGTATTAAACTGAGGGAGGGTCGTTGTTGACATCAAAAAACTGGCACCTGTTGGACATTGCGGATCTTTATCGCGAAACAGGATCTTCGTCCGAAGGATTGTCCTCGGATCAAGCCAAAGAGCGCTTCGCACAATACGGACCGAATATGCTGGAAGCGACGGAAAATAAATCCCAACTAAAACTTTTTTTCGGACAATTCAATGATTTCATGATTTGGATACTGCTGGCTGCAGCCGTTATTTCTTCTGCTATCGGATTGATAACCGGAAGTCATGAAGAGTTATATGATGCTGCAGCTATATTTGCTATCGTAATCTTAAATGCCCTGCTGGGCTTTTTTCAGGAGAATAAGGCGGAAAAGGCATTGGCAGCCTTGAAGGATCTTTCTGCTCCCGTATGTACCGTTATAAGAGATGGGAGGATAAGCAGAATGCCTGCTGCCGATATAGTTCCCGGAGATATTCTGCAGCTGGAAGCAGGCGATAGGGTCCCGGCCGATATTCGGTTAATCGAGAGTACCAGCCTCTCGATCGATGAATCTCTTCTAACCGGTGAATCCGTGCCGGTAGAAAAGCAAACCCTGACATTGTCTGATCCGGAAACGGCTTTAGCTAATCGCATAAATATGGCTTATATGGGCAGCACCGTAACGCTGGGCCGCGGCCGCGGCATCGCCGTAGCTACCGGTATGCGAACCGAAGTCGGAAAGATAGCCGATATGATAAATACCGGCGAGCGGGATAAGACTCCTTTGCAACAGAAGTTGGAAGTGCTGGGTAAAAATCTGGGAATTCTTGTTCTGGCGATTGCGGCTATCGTTTTTGTGCTCGGTATCGCCAGAGGAGGCGATATATCCTTTATGTTTCTGGCGGCGGTAGGCCTAGCGGTAGCAGCTATACCGGAAGGGTTGCCGGCTGTAGTCACTATTGCCCTGGCCCTGGGCGTACAGCGTATGGCTGAGCGGCAGGCGGTAGTAAGGCGTTTATCTGCCGTAGAGGCGCTGGGAAGTGTTACCGTTATCTGTTCTGATAAAACCGGAACAATCACTCAGAATAAAATGACCGTTACCGAGCTTTATATTCCCGGTGCAAAGAGCAGTATCCCCCTGACCGTTGGTGCTCTCGATGCGAAGACTCTATTGACCCTGGCTGTGCTTTGCAATAATGCCGAGATAGATGTTTTCGGGAATGAGGTGGGAGATCCTACTGAATTGGCGCTTATCAATGCTGCCGGGACCGGTGGCATCGATACCGAAACTATACGCTGTCAATATGCCAGAATATCGGAGCTGCCGTTTGACTCCGTTCGGAAATCCATGACTACCATTCATCGATTGCCTGATGGCCGGATAAGAGCGGCTGTTAAAGGTGCGGTCGACAGGATACTTCCGCTGGTGTCGGGCTATCTCAAGCCTGACGGCAGTATAGAACGGATCGGGCCGGAAATAATTGATCGTATTCATAGCGCCAATGCTGCCATGGCAGGAAAGGCGTTGCGGGTTCTGGCTGTTGCCTACAGGGAGCTGGAAGATGGAGAAGAGAGCGGTAAAAGCGATGAGATTGAGAATGACCTTGTTATTGCCGGTCTGGTAGGTATGATCGATCCGCCTCGGCCGGAGGTCGTTCAGGCACTGAAAACGTGCCATGCCGCCGGCATAAAGCCGGTGATGATAACAGGGGATCATCAGGATACGGCTGTTGCGATAGCCGGGCAAATAGGACTGCTTCATCATGATGGTGCCGTATATACCGGACGTGAACTGGAAAGTATGGCTGATGAGGAATTGACGGCCAGAGCGCCTAAGGCAGCTGTTTTTGCTCGTGTCTCTCCTGAACATAAGGTTCGGATCGTCAAGGCCATGAAGGCTAACGGATATATCGTGGGTATGACCGGTGACGGTGTTAATGATGCCCCGGCTCTGAAACGGGCCGATATTGGTGTTGCTATGGGACAGGTGGGTACCGATGTATCCCGTGAAGCCTCGGATGTAATTCTGCTTGATGATAATTTTGCTACTATCGTTTCCGCTATCGGAGAAGGCCGGGTGATTTATGCTAATATCAAGAAATTTATCCGTTATCTTCTTTCTTGCAATACAAGTGAAGTCCTGACGGTGTTTATCTCTATGTTGGCCGGGATGCCTCTGCCTGTTCTGCCTGCCCAACTGTTGTGGATAAATATTGCTACAGACGGCTTGCCTGCTCTGGCGCTGGGGGTAGAACCGGGCGATCCTGCTTTAATGAATATGCCGCCGCGTAATGCAGATGAACGTATCATAGATAAGGCCATGAGTATACGTATTTTCAGAGAGGGCCTGATGATGTCCTTCATCGCATTGAGCGCTTTCTTTATCATGCTGAAACAATACGGCGGTGTGGAGAATACTCCGGTAAGAACCGCCGTATTTACAGTATTGGTGCTCTCTCAGCTATGGCATAGTCTCAACAGTCGCTCGGAAGAGCGTTCGATTTTTGGCATGAAGGGTGGGAATGGTCTGCTGGTGGCAGCTATTGCCATCTCCATTATATTGCAGCTTATCGTTGTCTATACTCCGTTTCTGCAGACTTTCTTCAGAACGGAACCGCTGAAGGCAACCGATTGGTTGATTATATTGCCGCTCTCATTGCTGATAGTAGTTGAAGCGGAGATCTATAAAGCTGTAAGAGCTTTCCGGATATCCCGGAAGAATGGAGGAAAAGATGGCTAATGTAGCTGTATATCCGGTAGGCGCTCTTAGAACGAATGCTTATGTAGTGTCTGACAGAGGAGAGGCCTGTATAATAGATCCGGCGGCATCCGGTGGTTTGCTGGCAGCGGCGGTGGGCGATAATCTCCTAAAATATATTATTCTGACGCATGGGCATATTGATCATTTTGCTGCTCTTGATGATGTCGTTCGGGATGGCTGTCAGGTATGTATTCACCGGTTGGATTTGCAACTTGTAAAATCGCCTGCCTTGAACGGTTCGCAGGTAATGGGGATACCGCAGCCTGCAACCATTCCCGATCTTCTGCTGGACGAGGGAACGCGTCTGACCCTTGGGGGAATGGAGCTGTCGGTTATCAGCACACCCGGACATACCCCCGGCGGCATCTCTATTATGGTTGACAGGCTGCTCTTTACCGGAGATACGCTTTTTGCGGGCTCTGTAGGCCGAACAGATCTTTACGGCGGTGATTCTTCCGCTCTGATGAGATCTTTGCATCGGTTAAAATCGCTCAAGGGGGATTATGTCATTCATCCCGGACATGGACCTGAAACAAGTCTCTCTGCTGAAAGAGCAAACAATCCATTTTTGCGTGAGGATTCGGAATAAGAAGAGGATGGAAACCTCCTGGCAGAACGCATGATATTACGATAAGATTAAGGAATGCCATTGCCATTGAATGATTAGTTTGTTTGGCGATGGAGATGGTGGAGACGAGGGGGCTCGAACCCCTGGCCTCATCCATGCGAAGGATGCGCTCTCCCAGCTGAGCTACGTCCCCATCCGCAACACAGTTGCAATTATAGATTATGTGGGTGGAAGAGTCAAGAAAATTGGAAGTGATAAGATGAAATACAGAGCACCAAAGGGAACACGTGATATATTGCCTGATGAAGCCGCCGTCTGGAGTCATATAGAGGCTCTTTTCCGTCACGCAGCAACTCGATATGGATATGGCGAGATACGAACGCCTGCTTTTGAAGATGTTCAGCTTTTTATTCGCAGTATCGGCAGCGATACGGATATTGTCAGCAAGGAGATGTATGATTTTGAGGATAAAGGAGGGCGCCGGATCTCTCTTAAGCCGGAAGGAACGGCACCGGTTGTCCGGGCGTTTATTCAGAATAATTTGCAGGCCGTCAATCCTTTGACCAAACTTTTCTATATATCTCCCATGTTCAGGTATGACCGGCCCCAGGCCGGACGGTACCGCCAGTTTCATCAATTGGGTGTGGAAGCGATAGGATCAGATGACCCTTTACTGGATATGGAAGTTATTATGCTGGCAGTGTCCTTTCTTCGAGCTATAGGATTGAAGCATACTACGCTACTTCTTAATAGTGTTGCCTGTGGTAATTGCCGTCCTCGCTATATAGAGGCATTAAAGGATTTTTTGGCGGAATCGCATGATGATCTGTGCGAAGATTGTCAGCGCAGATATGCTGATAACCCCCTGCGTCTGCTTGATTGTAAAAATCCTGCCTGCAAGGCGTTGCTGCAGAAATCACCGCAAATTTCCGCTTATATCTGTGATCCTTGCCGTGGACATTTTGACAAGGTACGGGAAGGGTTGGATGGTTTGGGAATAGCCTATACCGTTGACCCATCAATGGTGCGCGGGCTGGATTACTATACCAGAACAGCCTTTGAGGTCACTCATGCCGGGCTAGGAGCACAAAGTTCCGTGGCCGGCGGCGGCCGCTATGATAGGCTGGTAAAGGAATGCGGCGGACCTGATCTAACGGGAATGGGCTTTGCCGCCGGGTTTGAACGCTTGCTGCTGGCGCTGGAGTCCGAGGGGGAGATACCTGCGCGACGTATGCCTTGCAGTGCTTATATGATTGCGCTTGGTGAAAGGGCCAGGACCAACACTTTGAGCTATCTATATAAACTAAGGGAAGCAGGCCTTTATGTTGAATACGATTATCTTGGTCGCAGCCTCAAGGCGCAAATGCGGGCGGCGGATAAGCATGGCTGCAGGTTTGCCGTTATCATAGGCGAGGATGAATTGGAGCGTGGCACGGCATCCGTAAAAGATCTGGCACAAGGCTCTCAGACGGAAATAGAGCTGAAAGCGCTGGTTGATTATCTGTTACAATAGAGAGGTTTAAGGGTTTAGAAAGTAAGTGGGGGAAGAGTTATGAGCGAGACCATGGGTGATTGGAAAAGGAGCAAATATTGCGGCCGGATAAGCCTTGCAGATGAAGGAAATACCCTTGTCCTGATGGGATGGTGCCAGAAGCGGCGTGATCACGGCAGCCTTATATTTATTGATCTCCGTGACAGAGAAGGGGTGGTGCAGATAGCAATCAATCCTGAGCGGTCACAAGAGGCACATCAGGTGGCGGAGAACATACGAAGCGAGTATGTTCTGGCCGTCAAAGGGGTAGTGGCCAGGCGACCTGCCGGAACTGAAAACACCCGACTGCAGACTGGCCTAATTGAAGTGCTGGCTGACGAGGTTGTAATACTCAATGCCTCCAAAACGCCTCCTTTCCTCATAGAATCAGTGACAGATGCAGATGAGAGTGTCAGATTAAAATATCGTTATCTGGATCTTCGGCGTGAGCCGATGCTGCAGAGCATCCGTCTCAGACATAAAGTAACCAAGGCTGTTCGCGATTACCTGGATGACAACGATTTTCTGGAGATTGAAACTCCAATGCTGGGTAAGAGTACTCCGGAGGGCGCCAGGGATTTTCTTGTGCCCAGTCGGCTTAATCCGGGCCTCTTTTACGGCCTGCCCCAATCACCACAGCTTTATAAGCAGTTGCTGATGGTTTCCGGTATGGAACGCTATTTTCAGATAGCCCGCTGTTTTAGAGATGAGGATTTACGAGCTGACAGGCAGCCGGAATTTACCCAGATCGATATAGAAATGTCCTTTGTCAGCGTGGAGCAGATTATAGAGATAACAGAGGGGATGGTTGCTGCCATTCTGAATGCTGCCGGGCGCAACCTGCCAAAGATGCCTTTCCCACGTATAACCTATGATCAGGCTATGGCGCGTTATGGCAGTGATAAGCCGGATATTCGCTTTGGCATGGAACTTTGCGATATCACGGATATTGCGGCAGAGTCGGATTTCAAGGTCTTTCGCGATACGGTAGCCCGCGGTGGACGGGTAAAAGGTATTTGCGTTTCTGGAATCGCAGATTATAGCAGAAGAGAAGTTGATGAGTTGAGAGAGATGGCGGCGGTATACGGTGCTAAGGGATTAGCGCATATCTCTGTGGAAAACGGCGGGTTTAAATCGCCCGTGGCCAAATTCTTCAGCACCGAAGAGTTGCAGGCAATCGCTTCCAGAATGGGAGCCGGTGATGGCGATATGATGCTTTTTGTAGCTGATACGCCTGCGGTTACGGCTGCCGCTTTGGGCTATCTCAGGCTGCAACTGGGACGCCGGCTGAGGATGATCGATGACAAAACAGATGCCTTTGTCTGGGTGGTGGATTTTCCTATGTTTGAGCGGGATGAACGGACCGGCCGTCTCAGTGCCATACATCATCCCTTTACTTCGCCGCAAGATGAAGACCTCCCAGGGCTGGAAACCGACCCGCTTCAGGTCAGGGCCCTGGCCTATGATATTGTTCTTAATGGTGTCGAATTGGGCGGCGGCAGCATAAGAATTCACCGTCGTGATGTGCAACAGCGCATCTTTAATCTCCTGGGCATGTCTGTTGAAGAGAGCCGTGACAAATTCGGTTTTCTATTGGATGCCTTTGAGTACGGCACACCGCCGCATGGTGGCATAGCGCTGGGATTGGATAGATTGATAATGCTCCTTTCCGGGCAGGATTCTATCCGTGATTGCATCGCCTTCCCCAAAACTCAGAGCGGTTCATGTCTGATGACGGATGCGCCCTCCGGAGTATATGGAGACCAATTGAAGGAGTTATATTTAAAAACGATGATCTGACGAGGTGGCTGCATGCTTTGGAGGATCACCCGCAGCGGAACATTTCTTGCTTTTTGCCTGGTGTTTCTATGTGCCTTTATCTTAAGAACAGCAGATTATTACCTTTGGCAGGATGTGACAACCGGTGATTTTACCGGCGTTGAACGTAAGGGTATTGATGTTTTTGATGATTCAAGGGGTGCAAGCTTACGCCTGACACCTTCCTGGAGCGAGTGGCGTGAGATCGGTGTGGAGGAAAAGGCTCTTTCCGTATCCAATTATATGCAGATCGTCTGCCGCTATCTATGCTCAAAGAATGGATGTGCCGCTCCCGGATTGAGAAGTATTACCTATCATCTGCATTACCTGCCCTTTCTCTTTATTCCGCAGCGAAAGATAGTGAGCAGCCGGGAGCTGCAGGCTCTTGAGGGCAAGGGCAGGGAAATCAACGGCTTGCTTTATCCGGACTTTATTCCGGGCTTTGCTCTTATGCATAACGGATGTCTGCAAGGTACATATCCATTTATAAGCTATCTTAACAATCCTGATTTTGTCAAGTCATTTGGCGAGTATGCTCCGGGAAGAATTGTCGACCCTCGTAAGCTTATGATTTTAAAGGATTACGGTCCATATTCCGGTTACATCGTAGATTCGCCGAATTACCGAGATTATATGGTTATCGGCTTCTATTACGGCAAGATCTATCTGCCTGAATCAGGCTGCCTTCGCTTTGATATCTCAAGCTTTGATTTTCAACCGAATTATGCCTTTTGGGATAGCAAACTCATCTTTGATAGGGATAAAGCAGCGCCTTTAGGGCCGATATCGGGCCTACGAAGGAACGAAACCTATAGCGTAGCTATCGATATAGAAAAGGGTATGCATTGCTTGAGATTTGACGCATATGATATCGGCGCCTATTGGAAGAATAGATTGCCGGGCTTGAAGATGAGCCTGAACGGTAAAGAAGTCAGCACCGGCCCTTTGCAATACAATTCGCTGGCGGTAAGCACACCCGTGCTTAAGCTGAGGCGAAGCGCCAGGCTCTTAAGTAGGCTCTCTCCGCAGGGCGTCATACCAAAGAATACGGATATCAAAACGTATATACGAACAGCTGCTAATGCCGGGCCGGCTCCATTTGCCGAGGGCCTCTTTATATCTACTCTCAGGAATGATAACAAGCAGTCGCAGGCGAAGGAGAGTGTAGCCTTCATTGATTGGCAGGCTAAATTGCCTCGCGGCTCACAGCTCAGGATCAGCCTCAGACAGAGCGAGGATGGCCTGGAGTGGAGTGAATGGCGGGAGTACCGTAGAAATGAACGCTTGGGCGTAATTAAGGCATATCAACAGTATAAGGTGGAGATGACCGCCTCGGCTTCCGGTAAATCACCGACAGTCAGAAAGATCGGTATACGCTTAAGACCATTGATCAAAGATATTCGCCTTCTACGCCATACCTTTGATCCCAGCGGTGATAATGAAGGGCGGAAAGAGGGATGCTTGCAATGGGAGTTGGAGCTCAATACCACCTCATATCTTTCTCTGGAAATTATTGATCGGCGAGGCATTGTTATCTGTAGGCCTTACAACTGCAAGCTGATGGGACCGGGTAAACGGAAGCTCTCTTTCTACGGCATAGTTGATCATGTGCCGCTGCTGCAGGGGGATTACGGTTATCGGATGACAGCCACGCAAAGAGGTTACGAACAGCCGACGGCTGTTCGGGAGGGAAGATTCAAAGTAAAGTATCATCTCGGCAATTGCCGTTGCCGGACAGCCGGAGGAGATGAAGAGTGAGGACCCTGATACCCTTGCTATTGATATTATGGGGAATGGCAACGCCTGTTCATGCCTGGGGCCCTATGGCTCATTGTCAGGCCAATAGTACCTCCTGGCATAAGTTAATGGCGGGCTACGGGGGCCCTGCCAGGGCTGGAGAGTTATTTATTGAGAGCGCCCCTATGCCGGATATGATTTCGAACTACAATATATGGGAGAGCAAGAAGAACATTGCCCGAAAAGCATTCCGCAGGCCGGAGAAGAAGAGTAATCTCTTTGATTATGCCCATAATCTTTTCAGCAGTAATAACGGACGGATGCTGGATGTAGGCGGAGACGATAATTCCAGCGGCGTACCTCTCTTTGGCCTGCATATGTGCCGGCTGGCGGATGCCGATAAAAGCGGCGAGAGAGAGCTGTATCGCTGGTATGCCAGAGGCTGGGTTGCTCATCAGCTGGCAGATTCCACTATGCACGGTATCTACGGGATTGCCGAGCGGTTTGAGTTCCTGCCACCGGGCATGATAGGGTCTTTGACCTCTCTTGTGCAATTCGTCGGACGTCACGGCTGTCTGGAAATGGCTGTAGATGCCATAAATTATGATGCCGGTGTAGCGCGGACTCGCTTGAGGGGAGGAAAACATTTTTTTGAAGCACCAATTATTCCTTGGCTGATCCATGAAGCATCGCTGGAAATGCTCAGAGGACTGCCGCCGGCAGAGAGAAAGAAGTTCAAAACCATTACTGGCAGGCGGCTTATCGATAACCTGCGTGGAAGCTATGCCAAGAGCATCAACGGCAGAATAGCCGGTGTTCTTCCCGGGGCGCGTATGGCGGCTCAAATGATACGGCAATCCCCGCAGTATGCGGAGATCAAGGCCTTTTACACCGGGCAACCGCTAAAAACGTATTTTAACTACTATCATGGACAGATCCCTCAGAAGGCCCTTTACAGCCATCTGCCGGCTCAGCTGAAGCGGGATCTGGCTGCATCCGGCATAGCTCCATCAGAGATCTCCAACGATATTTACCTCTCTCGCTATGATTATCGTTTGCCGTTTCAGAAATCGCTGAGGAAGATAGAAGCCTTTCTGCGTGGCAAGGATAAACTTAGCGCCAGCATTAGGCCTTCTCAGGCAAGCGGCAGCGCTCCGCAAGCCGCGGAACTCTATACGGACTTTATAACCGATTTTACTGCTCGGGCGCTTAGAAATGGTGCTATGCAGGTAACGGCATCCGTATCCAGCGGGAGCGATCTACCGGTATACGCCTTTGAAGCCGGGATAGCCGATACAAAGGCAGCCTGCAAGGCCCTCAAAGAGACATTGAACAAATGGATGGGGGAGGATAAGCCTGCGGCAAATGGTGCCCTTGAAGCGGCGGCGGCACTATCATCCAAAGAGGTGTTGCAGGCACGGCGTTACTTTGCACTGGTGATGGATGGGGTTCTTTTTCATCCTGACTGGACCTATGCGGCCGTATTGGAGAGAGCAGATAAAGATTTGGAGGCCCAGGCTCAGGGCAGCATTACTCTCTTCGGCCCGGTGTCATCGGAAGGCGCGCCTTTGCTGCATTTTTCCGGTATGCTGCGTCCTGATCCCTTCAGGCCATTGCAGGCTTTTATTGATGATAAGCGATGTCGACCGGTAATGATAGCCGCTACCGGTGATATAGCCATTATTCCATCTCTCTCGCTTTCCGCCGGCAAGCATGAGCTTGACATTACCTTTTGCAGTGAAGCCGGGAACATTATCTC
>JAQUEL010000014.1 GCA_028685295.1 bacterium | reverse complement strand
CTTCCAGCAGCCGCCTGAACTCTTCTTCCGTCAGCACGGGCACGCCCAGTTGCAGAGCTTTCTCATATTTTGAACCGGGGTCCTCGCCGGCCACGACGTAATCGGTGTTGCGGCTGACGCTGGAGGATACTTTGCCGCCGGCGGCCTTGACCATGGACTCTGCCTGGCTTCTGGGGATGGAGATCGTCCCGGTGAAGACAAAGCTCTTCCCCTCAAGCCTGCCTCCTCCGGCCGGCGCTGCCGGAGCTTCCCAGGTAACACCATATTTCTTCAGCTTGCCCAGCACGGTATCCGTCTCGGATTGGCGAAAGAAGAGGTGTATACTCTCAGCTCGGCGCGGGCCGATATCCGGTATCTGCTCTAATTCCTCTATCGAGGTCTCTCTCAGCTTCTCCAGATCGCCGAAATATTTTGCCAACATTTCGGCATTTCGTCTGCCGACCATACGTATGCCTAGGGCATATATCAATTTATCCAGGGTGGTATGGCGACTCTTTTCTATGGCGGACAGCAGATTGTTTGCTGATTTCTTCCCCATACGTTCCAGGGTAAGCAGATCATCCTGTGTCAGATGATAGATATCTGCGGGATCTTTCACCAAATCGTTATCCACCAGCTGCTCCACTATAGCCGGACCCATACCTTCTATATCCATAGCATCCTTGGAAGCAAAATGTGCAATACGTTCCTTGAGCTGGGCCGGACAGGCTATGCCGGTACAGCGACTGATCACCTCTCCCTCTTCACGAAAAACATCAGCGCCGCAAACCGGGCATTTATCCGGCATAACAAATGGACGCTCATGCCCATTTCGTGCCTCCTTGATGACGCTGACGACTTCAGGGATAACGTCTCCAGCCCGGCGAACCACCACTCTATCACCGATACGTATATCCTTGCGCCGGATCTCATCTTCATTATGTAATGTAGCCCGGCTGACGGTAACACCGCCTATCTGCACCGGTTTGAGGTGAGCCACTGGGGTTAAAGCACCAGTACGTCCAACCTGTACCAGGATATCCTCCACATTCGTCGTCTCTTCAATAGCGGGGAATTTATAGGCCAGCGCCCAGCGTGGGCTGCGGGACACATAACCCAAGCGCTCCTGTAATTGAAGGTCATTGACTTTGATAACCACGCCGTCTATATCATATCCCAGGCCGGAACGCTGCTCCTGCCAGCTCTCACAAAAGGCAATAGCTTCCTTTACGCCGTGACAGAGTGTAATATTGGGATTAACCGGAAACCCCCACTGTCTTAATTTATCCAGGATCTCCCATTGTGTAGCGGGACTGTAGCCGCCCTCAACCGCCCCTAAAGCATAGGAAAAAAAATTCAGGCTGCGACCGGCAGTGATACGTGGGTCTAATTGCCTGACGGAGCCGGCAGCGGCGTTGCGCGGATTGGCAAAGGATGCCTCTCCCGCCTCCTCCCGTTGCCGGTTAAGTTGCTCAAAAGCAGCGTGTGACATATAGACTTCGCCTCTAACTTCAACTAGTGAGGGAATATCGCTATCGAGTAAATGCAAAGGTATAGAACGGATAGTCTTGACATTAAGAGTAACATCCTCTCCTTTTTGCCCGTCTCCCCGGGTGGCGCCTCTCAGTAAAGAGCCGTCATGATAGGCCAGTGACATGGCCAGACCGTCTATCTTTAACTCACAGACATAATCCAGAACTTCATCAGCTTCCATGTCCAAAAAGCGATGCACCCTTTGATCAAAGGCGCTTATCTCCCCAATTGAGAAGGCATTGCTCAGACTGAGCATAGGCACCCGATGCTCCACCGTGAGGAACTCCGGCTGGGGCCGGCCGCCAACACGCTGAGTAGGCGAATCGGGCGTCACCAACTCGGGATGCTGCTGCTCCAGCTCCTCCAGCTCCCGTAGCAGACGATCGTATGCGGCATCGGATATTCGCGGTGCATTCAGAACATAATAGTAATAATCATGACGACGAATCTGCTCACGCAGTTCCTGTATTCTGGCGATAACGGATCCTTCCACCAGCTATCCCTCCAGTTTCTCCAACGGTGCCATTGAAACCTTCAACTGCTTTACACCCACCTTCGGGAACGCTACGCTTATCTTCAACCTTTCCCCGTCGCCTATGGTAGCCATTACAATACCTTCGCCCCACACGGCATGACGCACCTTGTCACCAGTGCGATAAGCGGCACCGGTATAAGGCTCTGCACGGCGAGGAGATCGGATAACAACAGCTGATGGTCGTCCACCGGCTTGACGTCCATAATCCTGGCCCAAGGCACCGTAAGCAGGTGTTTCGCTAAACATGAAATCACTGCCGGTACCCTGATGAGATATCATATCGACCGGAATGTCCTCTAGAAAGCGTGATGGCTTATTGCTGTTCACGGAGCCGTAGATCATACGCCGCCAGGCATGTGTCAGATATATCTGTTCTTTTGCCCGGGTCAGCCCAACATAGCAAAGACGGCGCTCCTCTTCCATTTCAGAGTTATCCAGTAACGACCGATTATGGGGGAAGAGCCCTTCCTCCATACCAACCATGAAAACAACGGGAAACTCCAGCCCTTTGGCCGAATGCAACGTCATCAGAGTTACAGCTCTGGTCTCTTCCGGCAAATTATCGATGTCGGCTACCAAAGCCACCTGTTCCAAAAAGGCGGCCAGAGTGCCATGCTCGCCATCGATAATAAACTCGCGGGCCACGGTCAGAAGCTCTTTAATATTCTCCAAGCGCCCCTCAGCCTCTATGGTCCTTTCCTCTCGCAGCATACGGACATAGCCGCTGCGGTCCAGCACTTCGGCGATGATATCTCCCACCAGCATCTCCTCCCGTCGTGATCCCAGACCGGCCAGCAGGTTATACAGCTCCTGTAAGGCCGCAGAGGCTTTACGTGATAAACCCTCTATCTCCTCTGTCCGGCCCACGGCTTCAAGCAAAGGAATGCCCTTTGCCTCAGCCAGGCGCTCCAGCCTGGTCAAACTGGCCGGACCCACGCCGCGACCGGGAACATTGATAATACGCCTCAAGCTGACAGCATCAGCAGGGTTCTCTATTACCCGCAGGTAGGCCATAATATCCTTGATCTCCTTACGCTCGTAAAAACGCAAGCCTCCCACAATAACATAAGGTATATCCAGGCGTACCAGCGCCTCTTCCAACGCTCTTGACTGAGCATTGGTACGATAGAGAACAGCAAAATCGCTCAATGAGCGCCCCTCATCCTCTACCAACCGGGTTACCTCCCTGGCTATAAAAAAGGCTTCGTCCTCCTCATTCATAGCCTCGTAAAGCACCAGTTCCTTGCCGGCCTCATTCTCTGTCCATAATTTCTTAGCATGACGTCCGGAATTATGAGAGATGATAGCATGCGCAGCCGACAGAATATTGCCGGTGGAGCGATAATTCTGCTCCAGCTTGACAATTCCGGCCTCAGGAAAGTCCTTTTCAAAACGCAGAATGATGCCCACATCGGCACCGCGCCAGCCATAGATGCTCTGATCATCATCGCCTACGGCTGTCAGTCGGCGATGTGATTGCGCCAGCAGCTTGATCAGCATATACTGCGCTTTGTTGATATCCTGATATTCATCCACTAGAATATGGCGAAAACGCTCCTTATAGCAGCGAGCAGTCTCAGGGTCCTCTTGCAACAAACGTACGGCATTAAGAATAAGATCATCAAAATCCATGGCATTTTGCTTGATCAATGCTGCTTGGTAATGTTTATATATCCGGGCTATCACTTCCTGAAAGTAGCCTATAGGACGGTATTTCTCTGGCGTAATAAGATCATTCTTAGCCTGGCTGATATGGTATAAGATAGCTTGCGGCGTATGCTGTTTATCGTCTATATTGAGTTCCTTTATGACGGAACGTATCAGAATAAGCTGATCGCCGGCATCGTAAATAGTGAAGCGCGGATCCCCTCCCAGCCTCTGCCAATCCTGTCGTAACAGGCGAGCGCAGGTGGAATGCAGCGTTCCGGCTCGGATATCCCGCCTACCGGTAAGATTTTCTATGCGGCTCTTCATCTCATCGGCCGCCTTATTTGTAAAGGTCAGCGCCATAATGGCGTGCGGATCCACATTCATCTCCCGGATAAGCCAGGCTACCCGGTAGGTTAGAACCCTGGTCTTTCCGGATCCGGCCCCGGCCAAGACCAGCAGCGGTTCTTCAGGATAGGTAACAGCCTTCTTTTGTGCATCGTTCAATGTATCAAGCCAGCTCAAAGTTATGTACTCCATCAAATGATATATTGATGCCGCCGCAGCGACGTCATTAGTATATCACGGATGACGGCAAGGTTTAAGATTCAGAAGCCGATATGCCGAACCTCTATACCGGCGGCGGCGCAGGTATATTCCAGTTCAACCGTGATATTGCCCTCTATGAACGAGTAATGGTTACTGATCACCTCGTCGACAAAACAATCCATATCCGGATTGAGATTGATTATCACATGAGGCCAGGAGGCGCCCCATTTCATACGTTCCAGCATCTCCGACTTCACGTCCACAGCTTTGCCGGCACCGGGTACATAACGTAGTCCCCGTCTATGCGTCCCAATCTTGCCACCGTCATTTCGGCAGCATGCCCCATATAGCCGACAGCTCCACCAGATTTACCCTGGCACTGCGGCGCTATTCTCACTCCGGGAAGGGTATATAGTCAATGAGCTTTACGACTACTTTATACAGGCGGAAACACAGCTTGAGGCAGATTATATAGTGGGATCGGGCAATGGCATCAAACGTAATCCCGTATTACGCCGTTATACCGAAGATTGCTTCGGCAGACCGTTGAAAATTCCTGCCCATAAGGATGATCAGATGATGCCATCCGGATTACTCTGGGTATAATTTCCTTGAAAGATTAAATTCGTTTACCGGGTGATCCGATATGAATAACGAGCAGGTGGCCGAAGTTCTGAACGATATCGCCGAGATACTGGAGATCAAGGGTGAGAGCAAATATCGCATCCGAGCCTATCAGCAGGCGGCCCGTTCCATAGAGTTCATGCCGGAGGATATCGAGCAGGTCTATCATGAAGGTCATCTGGACGATATTCCCTACATCGGTAAAAGCATTGCCGCAAAGGTCGCTGATGTTCTGGAACATGGACGCTCTTCATACCTTGAAGAGCTGGAAGAGAGTATTCCTCCAGGTATAGAGAGCCTGCTACAGGTACCCGGCATAGGTCCTAAAACAGCTGTACGCCTTTATCAGGAGCTGGGCATAGATAACATAGAATCTCTACGTATTGCCGCCGAGGAACACCGTATTCAGCAACTCAGGGGTATGGGGAAAAAAACTGAAGAGAATATTCTCAAAGGTATAAAATGGTTGCTGGGTAAGAGCCCACGTCTGCCTTTGGGGGTAGCGGCAATTCTGGTAGAGCGTATTCTGGAGCAGCTCCGGCGCGATCCCTTTGTCCGTAACCTGGTGGTGGTGGGCAGCTACCGCCGCATGAAGCCGACGGTTGGGGATATAGATATCATGGGTACCTCGGATCACCCGGAAACGGTTATAGATCTCTTCACTGCCCTGCCGGATGTCGATAGGATCATGGCCAAGGGCACTACCAAGGCCACCGTCCTGGCGGAGAATGGATTGCAAATAGATTTACGCATCGTGCCGCATGAAAGCCTGGGCTCCCTGATGCAGCACTTCACCGGCTCCAAGGAACATAATGTCCAGCTCAGGGAGTATGCGCTCTCCAAAGGATTCAGCGTAAGCGAATACGGTATCACCAATATCAAAACCGGCTGGCGCATACCCTGTACTACCGAAGAGCAGGTCTACTCTATCCTCGAATTACCGTATATTCCACCGGAGATACGACAGGGTTCCGGTGAAATAGGGGCTGCCGTTGCCGGTAAGCTCCCGATGCTGGTTGCACAGCAGGATATCTGCGGCGATTTGCACACTCATTCAATTTGGAGCGACGGACGCAGCTCCCTAGAGGAGATGGCGTTGGCTGCCGAAGAGAAAGGCTATAGCTATCTGGCCGTCACCGACCATTCCCCGGGACTGGGCATAGCCCACGGACTGTCAGTGGAAAGATTGCGCCTGCAATGGCGTGAGATTGACGACCTCAACAATCGTCTTGAAGGTATTACACTGCTTAAGGGCAGTGAGGTGGATATTCGGGCTGACGGCAGCCTGGACTTGCCGGACGAGATCCTTAAGGAGTTGGATATAGTCCTGGGCGCTATCCATTCCGGCATGAGAGAATCCAGCGATCTTATCACGGAGAGAGTGATACGGGCTATGCGCAACCCGTATCTGAACATCCTTGCTCACCCTACAGGACGCCTCATCGGCAGCCGCGAACCCTATGATATCGATATGGAAAAAGTCATCAAAGCAGCTACAGACCTAAAGGTAATTCTGGAAATAGACGGCACGCCTGACCGTCTGGACCTGGATGGAAGGCATGCCAGAAGGGCAAAAGAGCTGAACGCTAAAATAGCCGTCAGTTCCGATGCGCATCAGGTATCCGGATTGAATAATATGCGTTTTGGTGTGGGCACAGCCAGACGAGGCTGGCTGGAAAAGAGGGATGTCGTCAATACCTGGGAGCTGAAAGAATTGCAAGCATTTTTAAATCAACATAAAGGGAAATAACGTTTACCTGCACCGGGAGGTGAAGAGATCTTTATTTATCTATCTTCTTTCGATGCGGCGTCATCCGCTTCTAATTGAATGTTATGCTTATGCAGAAACCGGTGTACGGCGGGAGCAAAGAGAATACCGGCGATAACCAGAAAGATTACGCCGGAAAAGAGCGCATAAGCAGCGGCAAAGAGCTTACCCGCAGGCGTATGAAGAGCATTGACCGGCCCCATGCCGCCCAGGATCATGGCGGCGTTCAATATGGCGTCCAGCCACGGCTGCCCCTCAAGAAAGTGATAGCCGAGAACCCCCATCAGCAGCGATCCTGCTATGATGCCGACAGCCGTAGCAACGTGATATAGCAAGCGAAGATAATATTTCGCCTTAGGCAATAAAGGTTCTTTGAATGATTCAAACACAGTTTACTGCTCCCTTTAATCAACATATACTTGCTGCATATATCTCTGTAATAAACACAGATGCTTTATCAAGGAATTACTTACCACATACCTGTTTTACGTTTATGCTTCTTCCCATATCAACCCTAAATCTTTTAAAAACTGCGAAGGCTTTTGCTCTAGCGCCATCCACGGCATTGTTTTATTTTGGGGGTAGGAGATATAAAGAAAACGACGCGCCCGAGTAATTGCCGCAAAGGCACTATTTCGCTCTTTTTTAAATTCCACAATTTTATTTTCTATCATGCGCACGGCTATTACAACCACTCTTTCCGCCTGAAATAATAGGCCAGAACTACAGCGACTACAGCCATGAAGCCCAGCAGGTAGAAATAACCGTAGTGCCAGCGGAGTTCCGGCATATAGCGGAAGTTCATGCCGTAAACGCTGGAGATAAGCGTTAAAGCACCCAGAATTGTAGCCATGGAGGTCAGGACCTTCATGATATCGTTGAGGCGGTTGGAAATAGTGGAGAGGTAGGCATCCATGGCACCGCTGGCCAGATCACGGTGTAAATCCAGAGTATCGGTTATGTGGATGATATGATCATAGACATCGCTGAAGTATATCCGGCTCTTGGAACTGAGAAAGCTCTCCTCCGTTCGAATGAGACTCATTACCACATCGCGCAGAGGACTGATGGTACGACGCAGCACCAGCATCTTCTTCTTGGTCTTGAAGATATCATCCATGATGTCATGCCCCTGACCGCTGAGAACGCGGTCCTCTATATCGTCCATCATATCGTCGATCTCGTCCAATAAAGGAAAATAGCCCTGTAAGATGCTGTCGAGAAGAGCGTAAAGAAGATAGGCGACGCCTTCAGCCCGCATTTCGCCGTAGCGCTCCCAGCGAGCAATAACATTCTCGACGGCGCTGATGCGCTTTTGATGAACGGTGACCAGATAGCGCGGCCCGACAAAGATGGATAGAAACGTAGCCCCAATCTCGTCTTCGTTGCGGAAGGCATATTTACTGATGATAAATAGATAGTCCTTGTAATCGTCCAGTTTGGGGCGCTGCTCTTCGGACCTGGTATCTTCGATAGCCAGAGGGTGAAACCCGAATTCTTCCTGCAGCATAAGATAATCGTCTTCGGTTGGATGAAGAATATCCAGCCAGACGAGATTGCCCTCGATGCCTATCAGTTCGCTGATTTCGGATAAAGGCAGATCCTTACGCAGGTTTCCCTGCTTATCTATATGAATCAGCTTGTGCATTGGCCCTCTGCTAAGAACTGCGTCCGCAGAGCGCAGTTCCCTGTTCAAGGTTCAGCGTTCACGGTTCAACGCTGGTGCCCTATGGGCACAGTTCCCGATCCGCTGTTCAGCGTTATAAGCATAATCTTAAGCAGTCGCCTGAAAACGTCGAACGTTGAACTTCTGGCCCCTGAACATCTCTATTTTATATTAGCGCTATGCATTGTAAGCGTATTTTGGCAGGAGCACGGCATTGCCGTACTCCTGCCGTAGGTAACAGATAATTTAGAAACGCAACGTATAGCCGGCGGATACACCCAGATCTTTGTCGTCCAGCAAATCGAAAACGGCCAGATCAATATTCAGAGGTATCAGAGGCGCTTGAAAGCGCAGCCCCAGATTGATATCCTCATTCTGCTCCACTACCGCCTGTATACGAGGGAAGACCGGCACGGTTGCTCCGGCGATGAGACGTGAATCGCTGCCGGAAAGGGCTAACCCGGCAGTCAGCGTAGCCTTGGCCAAAGCTATGGGCTGAGTGGCCACAGCATAGAATTCGGCATTGACATCTCTGGCAGAGGTCAGATTTTTGACACCCAGTGCTACGGCCGGTGTAACCGACGAAGCTCCCAGAAGGAGATACTTAGCATTAACCCAGGTGCTGCTCTCACCATTTTCGGGATCGAAGAAAGCAATGCCTGCCTCCAAACGATTTACGGCACCGTAATTGATAACACCCGCTACTATGCCGTCATTTATATCTCTATAGTTAACGCCAAAAGAGAAATCGCCCGTTCCCACAACTTCAGCCGTAGGAACGGTAAATAGTCCGGTGGGGCCATCGAAACCGGGCGCAGCCAATGCTGCTCCTGTCAAGAAAGTTAAGATTATAAGAGTCAACGTTAGGGTTCTAAACATAATTCGCACCTCCACATTTTAGCAGCTATTCAGCTTTTTAACTTTTATATCACTATTACCCTATTCATCTCTCTCTTCAGCCGCCCCTCGGCAAAGAGACGTACTACCTTAGGGTAGAGAGCATGTTCCGCCTTAAGAACTCTGGCTCCCAGCTTTTCCGGCGTATCATCATCCATTACCTCTACTATGGACTGGGCGATAATAGGCCCGGCATCAGTTTCAGCTGTAACAAAGTGAGCCGTGCAGCCGCTAAACTTAACTCCGGCCTCCAGCACCGCTTTATGCACTCTGGAGCCGTAAAAACCGGCTCCTCCAAAGGCCGGCAGCAGGGCCGGATGAGCATTTATTAAACGACCATTGTAATGCTCCACAAAGAACGGTGTCAGCACTCTGAGAAAACCGGCCATAAATACAAGCTCCACACCATGAGCATCCAATTCGTCTATCATGCGACGCTCAAAGCTCTCTCGGTCGGAATAGTCGCGGTTATCTATCAGCACTACCGGTATACCGTTCTGCCCGGCTCTTTCCAGGGCATAAGATTCAGGCCGATTACTGATAACCACCGCTATCTCAGCCCCCAGTTCATTCCTGGCAGCGGCATCTATAAAGGATTGAAGAATGGTTCCTGATCCGGATACCAATACACCCATCCGAATAAGCTTGCTCATGCGCCAAGAACCACACCCTCTCCACCGGTGCTTAGCTCGCCGATTACACAGGCCGGCTCTCCCAGCTCCTGCAATCGCTTGATGGCAGAACCGGCGCTCTCTTTACCGACTATTATAACAAATCCTATCCCCATATTGAAGGTGCGGTACATCTCTATCTCTTCAATCCCGCCTCTTTGCTGCAGGAGATGGAATAGCGGCGGCACAGACCAGCTGCCCTTTTTCAGGATAGCCTGCAATCCCGATGAGAAGGAACGAGGGATATTTTCCAGCAGGCCACCACCGGTTATATGAGCCATGGCCTTGATTTTGACCTGACGCATTAACTCAAGAACAGGAAGAACGTATATCCGTGTAGGGGCCATCAGTGCCTCTCCGACCGTCTGCCCAAGCGTATCTACATAATCGTCTGCCGAATATCCGCTAAGATCGAATAAGACTTTTCGGGCTAGTGAATAGCCGTTGCTATGCAGACCGGTAGAAGGCAAACCTATTAGTATATCTCCTGAAGATATCGTACTGCCATCAATAATCTGATCACGCTCTACCGCACCTACAGCAAAGCCGGCTATATCATATTCATCATCCTGGTAGAAGCCGGGCATCTCGGCGGTTTCTCCGCCTATCAGGGCACAACCTGCCTGACGGCAACCTTCGGCTACCCCGCCGACGATATCGGCTACCCGGTCCGGGTCCAGCTTACCCACCGCCAGATAATCCAGAAAGAAGAGCGGTTCGGCACCCTGAACTAAAATATCATTGACGCACATGGCCACTGCATCTATACCGATAGTATTATGTATGCCGGTCATAAAGGCAACCTGCAGCTTGGTCCCTACACCATCAGTGCCGGACACCAGCACCGGTTGCCGATAGCGTTCAGGCACAGCAAAAAGACCGCCGAACCCTCCTATGCCGGTCAACACTTCCGGCCGTCGAGTAGATTCCACTGCGGGCTTTATCCGACGCACCGCCTCATTCCCGGCTTCGATATCCACCCCTGCATCTTTATATGTTAATTTTGGATTTTTTATCATGCTTTCAAGTCCTGTCCGTATTGCTTATAGCTCTGCTGTCTATCTTTTGGCTCCTAAACTTAACAAACGAATCCCTTGCTTTTAAACGTTCTCTATCCTAGAGCCTCTTCTCTTCATTATCCTTCTCCTGCCCTTTCCGGATAAATTTGCTCCGCCTGATTCTTTCGGGAACAGGTACAGGATATTTGCCGTTGAAGCAGGCCATACAGAATTCATGTCTGGCACACCCTATTGCCGCCACCATGCCGCTCATACTAAGATAAGCCAGACTATCCGCCCCTATCTCCTGCCTTATCTCTTCCACCTCTTTGGAGGAGGCGATCAGATCTTTACGTACGGCAGTATCGATGCCATAGAAACAGGGATATTTAATGGGCGGAGAACTAACGCGAACATGAACTTCGATAGCCCCGGCCTCCTTCAACATCCTGACAATCTTACCGCTGGTACTACCCCTAACAATGGAATCATCCACCAGCACGATACGTTTACCAACCAGCGCTTCATGCAGCGGCGTCAGCTTCATTTTAATGCCCAGATCTCTAAGACGTTGGTCCGGCTGGATAAAGGTACGCCCAATATAGCGATTCTTGATCAGCCCTTCGCCAAAGGGTATGCGGGAAGCCTCGGCATAGCCGATAGCCGCCGGTGTGCCGGAATCGGGCACAGGTATGACCATATCCGCCTCAGCAAAATGCTCCCTGGCCAGTAATTGGCCCATACGGCGCCGGGCTAGATGCAACGACTGCCCATTGATATGGCTATCAGGCCGAGCCACATAGACAAACTCGAAGATGCACATGCTTGCCTGAGAAGGCGAACCAACCTTGTAACTGCGTAATCCGGATTCGTCAATGAAAACAATCTCACCGGGATCGATCTCGCGTTCGAACGTAGCGCCCACTACATGTAAAGCACAGCTCTCGGAGGCCAGGACATAGCCGGTGCCGTTTATCCTGCCCAAACAGAGCGGCCGCACACCGTAAGGATCACGCACACCGATAAGAGCTTTTTCAGTCATCATTACCAAAGAATATGCCCCGATGATTTTACTCATCATGGCCGGAACAGCCTCTTCCAAAGCCAATTCAGGCATATCGGCAAGTATCTTACCGATAACCTCGCTATCGATAGTCGTTTCAAAATTTGTTCCGGCAGCTTCCATTTCAGCCCGCAAAATAGAAGCGTTAATAATGCTGCCGTTATGTCCCAGCACAAGCTGGCCGCCGGGCCTGTCTATCATCAGCGGCTGAGCATTAGCCAGCTTGCTGGAACCCACAGTAGCATAGCGCACATGGCCGATGGCCATGTACCCTTTCATTCCATTCAGCACATCTTCCTTAAAAACCTGGGTAACAAGCCCCATATCCTTATGTAACAAGATACTCCTGCCATCTGCAACGGCTATTCCGGCACTCTCCTGCCCTCTATGTTGTAGCGCGAAAAGCCCGAAATATGTCATCTTTGCTACATCTGCGCCCGGAGAATAGACCCCGAAAACGCCACATTCATCATGCCAGCCTTCTTTTAAATCCATAATTCCACCGTCACTCCGGCTACCGCCATACGCCCGGATATCGGCCTATCAGGCCAGCGCCTCCTCTATGGAACCTCTCCAGGCACTTTCTATTTTTTCTATCTTCAGATCTATGATCTTGCTTCCATCCAAATCGATAATCAGGTTGCTTCCACCTACTGCTCCGATCACCATCAAAGGAACATCATGCTCAGCAGCAAGCTTTATCAGACTATCCAACTTCGACGGATCGAGGGAAACCAGTATCCTGGATTGGGCCTCGCCAAAGAGAGCATCATCCTGACGCAGTCCGTCAGAGGAAATTTCCACTGATACACCATGGCTACCCTCTGTATTGAAGCAACTTTCAGCCAATGCAACGGCCAGGCCGCCTTCCGCAATATCATGGGCCGAGGCCAGCAAGCCGGATCGTATAGCCTCCAGGCAGCAGGCCTGCAACCTCTTTTCTTTATCCAGATCCAGACTGGGACATCCGGCTACCCGTCCATGCGCCGCTTTGAGATATTCGCTCCCATCCAGGCCGGGGCCGTTGAAGCCCAGCAGGACTACGGCATCATCGTCATTCTTGAAGAATGAGGTGCACCGGCGCTCGATATTTTCTATGACTCCCAGCACACCGATAGCTGGAGTCGGATAGATAGCTATGCCCTGGCTTTCATTGTAGAAGCTGACATTTCCGCTGATTACCGGCACTCCAAAGGCACGGCAGGCCGCGCTTATTCCCTCAACCGCCTGGCGGAATTGCCAGAATATCTCCGGCTTCTCAGGATTGCCGAAGTTGAGGCAATCGGTAACCGCTGCCGGTTCAGCTCCGGAACAGACCACGTTGCGAGCTGCCTCTGCTACCGCAATAGCGCTGCCGATGTAAGGATCCAGATAGCAATAGCGGCTGTTACAGTCCACAGTAACCGCCAAGCCGCGCCCTGTGCCTTTCAACCTGAGCACAGCCGCATCGGAACCCGGAAGAACGACGGTATTAATCTGTGCCATATGGTCGTATTGCCTGTAAATGTACTCTTTGCTGGCTATATTATGCCGCCGAAGCAGTAGCTCCAATATGGGTTCGAAATCCTCTATTTGGGGTAATTCATCTTTATCAAAGCGCCTCACTTGGGCTATATAATCAGGAATTCTGGCATCCATATGGTATACGGGGGTATCTTCAGCCAAAGACTTGGCCGGAACCTCTGCTGCCAATTCACCGTTATCATAGATACGCACAATACCGTCATCAGTCAGCCTACCGATAACTACCGCATTAAGGCCCCACTTCTCAAAAATGCCTTTGACTTCATTCTCATGTCCTTTAGCAGCTACCAGTAACATACGCTCCTGGGATTCAGACAGCATGACTTCATATGGAGTCATCCCTTCCTCACGACGAGGCACCAGGGAGATATCCACTTCCATGCCGCTGTCGCCTTTGGCTGCCATCTCAGTAGTAGAACAAGTCAGGCCGGCAGCCCCCATATCCTGAATACCTACAATGTGCCCGGTATTCAGTGCTTCCAATGTAGCCTCTATTAAAAGCTTCTCTGTGAAGGGATCCCCCACCTGAGTAGGGGAACGGCGTTCCTCGGATTCATCCGATAATTCCACCGAAGCGAAGGTGGCTCCATGAATACCGTCACGACCGGTCTTGGCTCCCACGTACATTACCGGATTACCGACACCGCTGGCTGAAGACCGGGCAATCTTGTCGCTTTTCACCAGCCCGAGACACATAGCATTGATCAAAGGATTACCTTCATAAGAATCATCAAAATAAACTTCTCCGGCCACGGAGGGCACTCCGATACAATTACCGTAACCCGCTATGCCGGAAACCGCCCTGTCAAAGAGATAGCGTGTCCGAGCATCGCTCAATTCGCCAAAACGCAGGGAATTCAATGCCGCCATGGGCCTTGCTCCCATAGTGAAAATATCACGGACAATGCCGCCGACACCGGTAGCTGCTCCTTCATAAGGCTCGACGGCACTGGGATGGTTGTGGCTCTCTATCTTCATGACCACAGCCATACCATCGCCAACATCCACGGCGCCGGCATTCTCGCCGGGGCCCTGCAGAACTCGGGGACCGGTGGTCGGGAAGAGTTTCAGCACAGGCCGAGAATACTTATAGCCGCAGTGTTCAGACCACATGACGGCGTACATACCCACCTCAGTGTAATTAGGATGGCGGCCAAGTATCTTCATTACCTGCGCATACTCGACATCATTCAATCCCATCTCTCTATATACTTTGGGTTCAATCATTACTCTACCTCTTTTGCAAGAATTATGGCAAGATTCTTAAGTCAGGCACTAAGGATTAGAGCTCGTTTGTAAATGTTACTTCAAGCCTTTATGCCTCACTTCCAAACCTGCCTCAGATGTCTCAGCATGGATTCGAAGATGAGCCTGCCGTCGGCCGAAGTCAGGATTTCCTCCGCACTACGCTCAGGATAAGGCATCATACCCATGACGTTGCCTTTCCGGTTACATATACCGGCGATATTGCCCAACGAACCATTGGGATTAGCTTCAGCGCTAACCGTGCCGCCGGCATCGCAATAACGGAAGAGAACCTGCCCCTTCGCCTCCATTTCAGCTAGAACCTTCGTATCGACATAATACTTCCCTTCATCGTGAGCTATGGGAATGCGCAGGACCTGCCCAGGGCTACAGGCATTGGTAAAGGCACTCTTATTATGCTCAACTTTGAGATGGAGGAATTTGCAGATAAACCGTAAGTTTTTATTGCGTTGCAACACACCCGGCAATAGCCCGGCCTCCGCCAGCACCTGAAAACCGTTGCATATGCCCATTACCAGCTTGCCGTCAGCTGCAGCCTTTTTCACTGCTCCCATAACCGGAGAGTGGCTGGCTATAGCACCGGCACGCAAATAGTTACCATAAGAGAAGCCGCCGGGAAGTATTATGCAATCGTATCCATCCACAGAATCCGCTTCATGCCAGATTAAATCCACCGGCTGTTCCATGACCTGCTCCACCACACGGCGGCAATCACAATCACAGTTAGAGCCGGGGAAGATTACAACCCCGAATTTCATGCTTCCGACACCTCGTATCCATACTGCTCAATGACCGTGTTAACCAATAAACGCTCACACATATCGCGCACAGCCGCTTCAGCGGCTGCCTTGTCCGCCGCTTCCAGTTGTAACTCGATATACTTGCCCATACGAACATCTTCTACGTCGTCAAAATTCAGCGCCTGCAGCGATTTTCGTACCACCTGGCCTTGTGTGTCAAAAACGCTCTTCTTGAGAGTTATAAAAATCCTTGCCCTATACATGAGCCAACTCCTTGTCTTTATTTTTTAAAATATATACAAATATGTGCCCGAACTCTTCGTGTCTCATTGCTTTAGTGCCTTCGCAATAACTTCACCCCGGCCCCTTTCCCGTTATCAACCGGTAAACCTCTCGATATTTATCTGCCGTATGGGTCACAATATCCTCCGGCAAGCCGGGTGCAGGCGGCTCCTTATCCCAGTCGATCGCCTCCAGGTAATCCCGGACAAATTGCTTGTCATAGCTTTGGGGGGAACTACCGGGAATATATGTCGCCGGATCCCAGAAGCGCGATGAATCCGGGGTTAGCACTTCATCTATTATTGTCAGCTCCCCATCTACCAACCCGAACTCAAATTTGGTATCGGCTATAATCACGCTACGCTCCAGAGCATAATCCGCCGCATATTGATAGAGAGCAAGGCTGATATCTACTATGCGAGAGGTCAGATCTTCACCGATAAGAGCTGCCATTCTCTCCCGGCTGATATTCTCATCATGCCCGCTATCGGCTTTGAAGGCCGGCGTAAAAATGGGCTGAGGCAGCTTGTCGGCATAGTTTAGTCCGGCCGGTAACGGAATGCCGCAAAGAGTGCCGGCAGCTTGATACTCTTTCCAGCCGGACCCGGCCAGATAACCACGCACCACGCACTCTATATCCAGGCGTTCCGCTTTTTTAACCAGCATGGAACGTCCTTTCAGCTGATCGGCATAGGCCCGTAACGGTTCAGGGTAATTCTCTGTAGAGGTGCTGACCAAATGGTTAGGCACAATATCCTCGGTTAGCCCGAACCAGAACACAGAAAGTTGAGTAAGAATTTTGCCCTTACCCGGGATTCCTGTAGGCAAAATGGAATCAAAGGCCGAAATGCGATCGGTCGCCACGATCAATAGTTTATCTCCCAGATCGTAAACATCTCTGACCTTGCCCTTGATAAAGGCAGGATATTCCCTTATGTCGCTCTGCAGCAATATCATAATTAAATCCCCAGTCTGTCAAAGATCACATCCAGATGCTTGGTGAAGTAGTTATAATCAAACAAACTATTTATTTCATCTGCAGATAGATACTCACGCACTCCAGAATCATTCAGCAGCAGCTCTTCGAACGAGCTGCCGGTCTCCCATGCCTGCATGGCGTTCTTTTGCACCAGCTTATATGCTTCTTCACGTGACATCCCCTTTTCCACCAACGTCAGCATAGTCCGCTGCGAAAAGACTAATCCGTGCGTCTTTTCAAGGTTTCTTCTCATATTCTCCGGATAAACAACCAGCTTCTGAACAATATCCGTAAAGGTACGGAGCATATAATCCAGCAGGATATTGCTATCCGGCAACACAATACGCTCTATGGAGGAATTGGCCAGATCACGCTCGTGCCAGGTCACTTCACTCTCCAATACCGGCAGACAATTGGCCCTGACTACCCGTGCCAAGCCGCTGATCTGCTCATCCACCCAGGGATTACGCTTGTGCGGCATGGCCGAGGAACCACGTTGTCCCTTGCGGAACATCTCTTCCACTTCAAGTATTTCTGTTCGCTGTAAATTTCTGATCTCGGTAGCAAATTTCTCCAGCGATCCGGCCGTAACAGCCAAAGTAGTCATATACTGAGCATGGCGATCACGCTGCAGTATCTGTGTGGATATCGGCGAGGGCTTAAGCCCCAGCTTATCGCAGACTATTCTCTCAACTCGGGGATCGATGTTGGCATAATTGCCTACCGCTCCGGATATCTTGCCGTAGCTGACAATCTCACGGGCCTGGCGCATCCGCTCCAGGTTCCGCTCCATCTCCGACAGCCAGACACCCAGTTTAAAACCGAAGGTTATCGGCTCGGCATGCACGCCATGCGTACGCCCGGTCATCAAGGTGTATTTGTGCTCTGCAGCACGCTTACGGATGATAGCTATAAGAGCCTCTATATCCGCAATAAGCAGTTCCGCAGATTCCTTTAAAAGTAAAGAGAGGGCTGTATCGACTACATCGTAGGAAGTTACTCCGTAATGTATATACTTGCCCTCTTCACCAAGATTTTCGGTTACCGCTTTAACGAATGCTATGACATCATGACGGGTCTCTTTCTCTATTTCTTCGACCCTTTGCAAGTTAAAGGTGGCTCTTTCCTTTATTCTAGCCACCGCTTCCCGGGGTATCTCCCCCAGTTCTGACCATCCCTCACATATGGCTATCTCTACGTCAAGCCACTTCTGCAGCTTGTTCTGCTGCTCCCAGATGCCCTTCATCTGAGGGCATGAGTAGCGCTCTATCACTACCTTCCCCCCACTCTTTAACCGGCATGGCAAACAATCACCAGCCCTTAATTGCCTTTTGAATTTTAGCATGATACTTCTTTGCGCGCAAGAGATAATGAAAAGCCAATTCTCCACAAATGCGTTCATCTGCTCTTTAAGATCGGTTTGCAGTTATTATTAGCCGTGAAATACTACAGATAGGAATTATATAATTCCTCAACTTCTTTTTATACTTTTTATATTATCAAACAGCCGTATTTGACAGATGCATGTATCATTCATTAGGAACATCCGAGCAAGCACTATCTTGAAGCATTACAGCAAATATTGCATGATATTGCTTTCAATGGGATTGGACTCAAACAAGCGCATTTATGTCTTGTCTCTGCAGCGATAATACCTCTTGCAATCTATCTTGGGCATTTCCAGGCAATATCATCGAAGCCATGCTCAGGCTCATATTTGCCGCTGTCGTCATTACCATTCAGACCACAGCTATAGAGGATAAAGCCGCCTCCCGATTTACGATAAATGAAGCTCTTACCGGTAAATGGATCAACCGGTAATCGTGCCGGGAATGTGGGTAAGCTCTTCAATGAATAAGGATACCGCCCATTGTCGGCTTTAAATGCCTTGAGAGCTAAAGCAACCTGCAAGCCTTCCAGATCAGTCAGGTTTACAGTATTCATCAATATGCACTTATACAATGAATAGAAGTAAGTGCCGGCAGTGATACTGGCAAGGGCCTGGCTATGCAAATTAAGAATCTCCGTCTTGGCCTTATAGTAAGGAACTTCTATCAGTTTGATAAGGCGTGTTACCATATCAACTGCCTGAGCTTTATCCCTGTTAAAAGCCGGTCTCATCAAGTAGGTGATATACCCTGAAGGCACCATGGCATGGAACCGCTCCAATTCGGATAGTATCTGCAGCAACTCACCATTCATGGAGAGCTTTAGAGCGGAAAGCGACCGGCTCTTTTTCAAATCCAATTCATGCCTCAGACCGTCATAATTCGCTGTATCGCCGTATCCGCCCTCTATCATAATATGAAATGATCTCAGAGCAGCCTTATCCCCGGCAATACAGGCAATCCCGGTATAAAGCCTCGGTCTTTCCTGAAAACAACTGCTCACCAATAGACCTGTTCGAGCATTCTTCCAGGCATCGTCATATCGACCGGCCTCTGCCAGAAAGTAGGTCCGCATGACCATAAAATTACTGATCTTTCCGACCTTGGCATAATAAGAATTAGGGGATAGTATATCTCTTGTATACTCTCTTCCGAAACAGCAGTAACGCAGTGTCGTTGCTCTGGATATCAGTTGATATAATCTATCATGCTGCAGATCCGCTGTCATGGCTTTTATGCCGGAGGCCCGCTGTTGCAAGGTCAATCCATCGGGGAAATTCAGGCTGTTGGTATAATAATCATACGCCTTGCTTCTATCCATTTCTTCCTTAAGCTTGAAGGCCTCTTTATAGTAATCGGCGGCATTGGCCTGGCCCGGGACTGAAAACTTAACCAGAGCGTTAAAGGCCGATACAAGGCCGGATGCTTCCGCCCTGGCCAACGATACTTTCAGGTTATGGCCGGATTGGCACACCAAAACAACATGTATACCGTGTGATACCAGCATAACAACCAGAATTGAAAGGGCCAGTGTATCGCCTGAAGAACGCCCGCCGCTGGATAGGCTGTAATGCTGCACAATCAGGCATAGCCCCAGCGGCAGTAACGCTATAAAGCTTAACAGCAAGAGCATATACATATAGCTGCAGGAATAAAACTGAACTATCAAAGGAAGTATTGCCAGCAGGAGTACGCCTGCCGTAAGCGGAGTAAATATAAGTGCCGGAATGCCTTTTTCAGTAATCAAAGCAGCCAGGACGGCGGATGAGAAAACAAAGGGCGGCAGAAAGTAATGCAGCGCAAGATCAACAGGCATTACATATATCCAGGCAGCGATGATCTGCGGTACCGGCGGCGGCGGAAGCAAGGTGCATATCAGAAAAGAGAGACCTGTAAGCAGAGTCAATCCGGCAAAATATCTTATCAGGAAGCGGAACCTTATACTCTGCGTAAGCCTGTCCTTATTCGGAAAAGGTAAAGATTTACGGCCATATACCCATACTGCTCCCAGTAACCAGGCTGCAAGCAACGGGAGAAAGGTCCTTATGATGGAGGAAAGCATCATTGCAGCTCTTTTTCCCGTATCTGTGCCAGCAAAGCGTTTATAGGCTCCATCAAGCGGCACCGTGCCTGCGATGAGACGCCATTTTGCACATACTGCACGGCTGAAACCACTTTGTCTTTCATCTCGGGATTAAAGCCCAGTGCTCCTTCTATATGGGGTTCAAAGACGAAAAGCCGCTCGGGGCTGCGAGAAGCGGCGATAAGGCGGGCATTGGGACCACCCTGCTGTCTGAGACGAAGAAGGACGTCAGTCCGTTTACGCCTCTTCCCAGGATGCATATCAGAATCGAATATGGCTACATAAGGGATATCAAAGAATTCCAACACCTCTACCAGCAGCGGCATATTACCCTTTCCCCCGGCATCGACTATCGATATTTCGATCTCATCGATATCGATACCCTGCGATTGCAGAAAGGGGGGATATAGAAAGCGTTCTGTATCCCCCTCTACAAGCACTACCCCACGAGAGAAAAAGAGTTCGTTACGCCGAGAATCAAACTCGCGTAGCAGCATAAATCGCTCATCGGAACTCCAGGTGCTTTTGAAATTATGGCGCACTACGGTACCTGCACCCAGCTTACGCCGGACCAGAAAGACATCCTCCGGATACTGGATATCAACAAAATTACTGGAGTGAGTAGCATAAATGACCTGGTTACCGGCCATAGAAAGACCTCTGAGGATACGGTAGAAAAAGCGCTCTCTATGGGGGTGAAGGAATATCTCCGGCTCTTCAATGGCGATAACGGCGCCGGCATTATCCGCATCCTTAACAGCTTTAAGTGCTTCCACCAGTAGGCTGCTCTGGCGGCCGGGCCCTGAAACGACGGTTTCACCACCCTCTCTGTCGATATCAGCGGTAAGACTCTCTGTTTCCAACAGAAACCGGGCTTCGCCGTCAATGCCGCCCAAACGCTCCAACAATTTGCGCAGTGCCTTCCAATGATCCTCTAAACCATCATTGAGGAAACTGCGGCGGGCATCTATAAAGAGAAAGGGCACCTGCGATCTCACCTGTAGAAAAAGCTCATGGTCGTCTTGATCCGAAACTACTACTTTTCCCTCTTTATCAAGGCAAGCAAGCTGGGGATTCGGCACCTCGCCGGTAGCCCGAATGGGCGGTGAAAGATAGCGCAGGCCCCAAACCGAAGAGCCATCCTGCCTGCAATAAAGAGGGGCGGCAAAGAAGAGCTTTACGCTTACAGGACGGCTGATATCTCCGTCACTATAATCCTGCGTTGCCAGAGGCAGCGGGCCGCCGTTACCCATTATGAGATTGATTGCCCTAAGTATATTGGTTTTACCGGCGTTGTTAGGTCCTATCAAGGCGCAAAGGGATGCCGGCTCAAGCTCCAGATAGCGCACGGAGCGATAATGCTCGATTATTAACCTGGAAATTATCGTCGCCATACCACCCTGCCGTTCTTTAAATATAATATTCTTTCCGGGCAAGGTATTTCCCTTTAACCGGTTGTTACGAAGATCTCTGCAGAAAGCCCCATAAGCAATGCCAGACGCTCTGCATCAGCCTGAAGAGCGCGAACTCTATCTACGCCGTACGGCCGGCCGGCCCAGTCGACGGGCTTGATTATGCGCACGGGAACCCGGGACAGGGCAGCCAGCATGGATACATCGCCCCATTTTAGAATACCGGGGATATGTACTGCCATGGATTGAAGCATATCCTCTCCGTTCCGCAGATATGATCCCAGCAGGTCCCGGACCTCAATGGAGGTATAATTATCCTCCAGAGCGGCCGCACCCAAAGCGGCCAGGCCCATCTCTTCAAAAGCCAGCAGGCTTATCTTCTCCAGCCCCTGTTCTTCTTTCAGATAATCGACTATAGCTTCTATATCTCTGATCCAATCGCCCACCATAGTCCGACCCAGCCACAGTACCGCCCTGGCCTGATTATGGAAACGCGCTCCTTGCACGGGCTGACTGTCCCAGCAGGTCTCGCCGGTCCCTCTGAGGTCTGCCAGAACGATCATACAATCATCCTTTATCATCTCTGAAAGAACGCACCTGCTTAAAATAGCTTGCTTGCCCTCCGGATGAATTGCCAAAATGGCTTCCCGGCACGGCGCCCCGGAAGGAGAGAGAATCGTTAAAGGCAAAGGCACGCCCGGTTCTGATTCCAGCGACAGCTTGCAAACCTCCAAATCGCCCTCTATCTTCGTCCTCTCCTCGCTGATAATGCAACCGCTTTGAAAATCCGGAATTTGCAACAATTCCTCAAGCTCATAACGCTTCTCTTCAGGATTAAGCCCGCTTCCGGCTTCCAAGTGCTCTTCAGCCAGACGACGGGCAGTAGAATCTACATAACCTGCAATGGAGGAAATGGTATCCGGCCTATTGTTCTCTGAAAAACAGAGACATTCTCTTTCCGGTAATTCCGTAAAGGCAGCCTCATCGGCAGGGCGTCCCTCGCCCTCATCTTTTAACCAGCGTTTGAACCATCCCAACATATGCCTTCTCATCTCCGGCCAGTAGCCATGTGTGAGGCCTATGGCCTGATAAGAGATCTTATCGACAGCGCCGTAATGCCTGTATATCTCTCTGGCCCCATTGAAAGAACGAATCATTTCGCTGACATAAAATGTCGGGTTGATATCCTGCAGAGCATTGATTATGAGCAGCGGCCGCGGCGCCGCCAATCCCAGTACAGCCCACTCCTCCATGAAAGTCAATCCTCCCGGCAGCACCTCGCAGATGCAATTGACTCTGGTTATATAGGATTCAAATGAGCCTACTGAAACCACGGGGACCGCTGCCTTCACTCTGTCGTCCAGGGCTGCCAGCCACATGGTCTGGTTGCCGCCGCCTGAGCCTCCCGTAGCTCCAATTCTGTCCGGGTCCACATAGCTCAGAGATTGCAACAGGTCTACACCCCGCATGTTATCGTACACCTGCATACCCAAAAGAGTCTCTCTTATATGCATCAAGGAGGCTCCCAGGCCAGCTCCATGGTATTCAAAGCAGCCCGGCTTCGTACCCCTTTCCCCGGCACCCAGAGCATCCACAGATAAAACGACAAAGCCCTCCTGGGCCAGCGTGTGCCCTCTAGCCTGAACTCTGACCGCTATCTTGCCCTGTTCCCAGTGTCCATGCATGTTAATGACTCCGGGAAACGGTCCCGGCCCATCAGGGATATATAGATTAGCCGTAACGCGCATTCCCGGGCGGCTCTGGAAGGTAATCTTTTTGAGACTATATCCATCCAGTTCAACAAGGCCGTGCTCCGCTACATCCAGCGGGCAAGGCTCCGGGAAGGTTCCGGCAGCAGAGCGTATACTCTCCAGGAGCCATGGCCGCTGCTCCTGCCACTTTTCCAGATTCAAAGGGGGCTGATGCTGCAAGTGCCGTCTCCGAGCCTCCATTATCAAGGTGTCCCGTGCTACAGAACCTGCACTTTCAAGCCATACGTTAGTATTTAACATTCGTTTTCTCCATATCTTAAGTTGCGGGCCCTTCTTGCCGAATCAGCTCCGGCTCAGAGCCACTCTAAATGTTCTTATCTCAAACGGTTTTATATTGAAGCGTATTTCACTGCCGTTATAATCAACCGCTCCGGTACAACGCTCCAGCAGATCGCATTCACAGACATCGGTTATATTCCGGTCAAAGGTCAGTACCGCCGGGCCCCTGCCTCCATAGGCTTCATAGAGCCTTACAATGATGTCCTTTCCATCTTCAGCCTGCTTGACAGCATCGATAATAGTGCCCGGGCGGCTAACCTGAATAAAGGACCTGAAACTGCCGATGCCTTGATGATTATCAGCCACCAGTGCATTAGCCGGCGAGTTGAGTTCATGGGCTGCCTGCAGCGTGCCGTTCCTCCAATCGCCGGTATGCGGCAGCAAAGAATAGGTAAAGAGATGCTTGCCTCTGTCGGCATCAGGGTCCGGACTCTCCGGAGAGCGTAGCAGCGACAAGCGTATAACATTATCCTTGATATCCCAGCCGTATTTGCTGTCATTGAGCAGGCTGACGCCGTAATCCGCCTCGGAGAGATCCGCCCAGCGATGTCCGGGAACTTCAAAACGGGCCTTATCCCAGCCGGTATTCCAATGGGTGGGCCGTTCTATGGCACCGCAGGCTATCTCATATGTAGCCTTTGAACTATGCACTTCTACGGGAAAAGCCACCTTGAGAAGGGCCTTTCGTTCTTGCCAGTCCACCCTGTTAACGAAATCGATCCTGGGGCTGCGGGCATAAAGAATGATCTCCTGCTCAAGACTCGATTTACCGTATTTCAGCTCCTGCCTGAGAACAAGACGTACAGGGCCTTTTTCCATTACCTGTACAGGCTTAACGGGAGTAAACATCCACATTTTGTCCTGATATTGCAACTCTATATCCCAAGCCTCCCATGCCGTGGGCTTATCCTCGAACACCTGCAACTGGTTGGCTCTGCCGTCCTCCGGCAGCACCTCCCGGCTGTTAATGAGATCATACAACCGGACAATAGTACCGTCCGGCGCCATTTCCATCTCATAAAAAGGAGTGCTTATCCTGTTATCCTCTATTTTAAAGGGGATAGAGGAGTTCGGGCTTGTGTCCGGAGCCTCGTTTTTATCACCGGGTTCAGCAGCCTCAGCTTCAAGCAACCGATAAACGGCACAGCCGCAGGGGGACAGATGGTCAGCCCAAAAAATCAGCCTATCTCCTGATAACTGACTGGGCATTTCTCTTCCATCCGGATCAATAACCACCATATTGCCGCCTGAACCGGCCTCTATACTTACTACATCGCTTCTCTCCCAAGAAAGGGAGTTGAAAATTACCACCGGCTGTCCGTCACCGCGGGTATCCAGTCCTGCGGCTATATCCTCCTGGGCCTTACGGCGCAGTCTCTCTCCACTTTCTATAATATTCTCATATTGTACCCGGGAATCTTTATAGACCTCATTGATGGAGGAGCCGGGTATAATATCGTGGAACTGGTTGAGCAGGATTGTCTGCCAGCCGGTTCTTAACTCGTCCGCCGGATAGGAAGCTTTATGATTTAGCAAAGCAGCTGCACTGCAATACATTTCCGCTTCCCGATAAAGCAGTTCACTCTTGCGGTTGAAGCGTTTGTTCCAGGCCTGGCTGGTGTATGTGCCCCGGTGCAGTTCGAAATACAACTCATCATTCCATACCGGCATATCTTTAGTCTCTGCCGCTATACGGTCAAAGTGATCATGCACACGTCCGGTACATGCCTTGGGCAGCCCGGGAATATCAGTCAGGCGCGGCAAATACTCCAGCATCTTCCGCGTGGGCCCGCCGCCCCCGTCGCCATGCCCATAGGAAGAGAGAACTTCCGGGCAGCTTAGCTTAGAGTTATAGTTATCCCAGAATTGCTGCATCTCTTCCGGCGTAACCAGAGCGTTATAGGTACCGTGGATAAGCTGGGTAAATATCCTGGTGCCATCTATGCCCTGCCACCAGAAGGTATTATGGGGAAAGCGGTTGGTGTCATTCCAGCTTATCTTGGAGGTCATGAAATATTCTAGACCGCTCTTTCTATATATTTGCGGCATAGCCCAACTGTAGCCGAAAACATCGGGCAGCCAGCCTACCCTGACATCCGCTCCGAACTCTTCCTTGAAGAAACTCTGTGCGTAGAGACATTGACGTATCAGCGATTCTCCGGATACCAGGTTGCAGTCATTCTCTACCCAAGTGCCGCCTATAGGTTCAAAGCGTCCTTCTGCAATACGCTGCTTCACTCTGGCATAGACAGTAGGAAAATGCTCCTTGAGATAGAGGAAAAGCGGTACCTGGCTGCAGACAAAATAATAATCAGGGTATTCATCCATCAGCGCCGTTACCGTGGAATAGGTCCTGCCCACTTTTCGGGCCGTCTCTTTAATGGGCCACAGCCAGGCTACATCTATATGAGAATGTCCGGCAAAGAATACCTTGCCGGGATTGTCGGCAAAACCTATTTGCGATAACTTCTCTTGCAAAGCATTTGAGGCTCTCTCGAGATCCTTCTGAAAAGGCGGAAGAGCCTTATCCCTGAAATCCACTCCATGAAGAGCCTCTTTCATAGCTAAAAGAATGGCTTCCTGCAACAGCGAATTCGGCTGAGCTACCGCCGCCTCATGAATTACCTTGAAATTATACCAGAGATGCTCCAGTTCTTTATCGATGGCAATCAACCGGGCTGAAGAGAGTATATACGGTTTTCGGGCTTCCTTCACGACATATTCGCAATAGTCCCCAGGCTTGATCTCTATCAGGCAATCATACTCTTCATCACCCGTAGCAACAGGAGCAAGCAGAATATAGCCACGGTTATCATCTACGCCATGAAACGGTTTCCCGTTGATCGACAGCAAGCCCTCGCCCCCGGTCAAAAGTTCCAGGCCTATTCTCTGCCCTTTCCATTCCGGCGGCACGATTATTTTACGCCGCATGAAAACAGTCTGTCCCTGTCTGCCCCAGATATCCCCGATATTAAGAGTTCTCCATCGGTCATCAAAATATTCATATCGCTCCGGTCCCAGATGCCTGGCAGCCCGCATCTCCCAGCCGTTCAGTTCCAGGCTGCGGCTTATGACACCACCGGCTATCTCCTCCAGACGGACCTTGATAATATCTTTCAACTCAGCCATCTACTTCCCCCTGAAATTTATAATTAACTGTAATGATTGGTTATGGGATAACGCCTATCACGGCCCAAGGTCCTGACGGTTACCTTAATCCCGGGAGGCGCCTGACGGCGCTTATACTCATTGCGGTCCACCATGGCTGCCACCCTGACTACCAGTTCACGTGGAGCAAAGGTTATCTCTTCCACGCTTAACTCATCCTCAATATAGGCTTTTAATATAGGATCAAGAATGTCATACGGCGGCAGACTATCAGTGTCCAATTGACCGGGGCGAAGCTCGGCCGAGGGCGGCCGGGTGATGATAATCTCCGGTATTATTTCGCTCTCCCGGTTGATATGGCGAGAGAGACTGTAGACCATGGTTTTGGATAAGTCCTTGATCACCGCCAGCCCACCGGCCATATCACCGTAAAGCGTGCTGTAGCCTATGCTCATCTCACTCTTATTGCCGGTGGCCAATACCAGCCAGCCGAATTTGTTAGACAGAGCATAAAGCAGGTTGCCCCGGATGCGGGCCTGAATATTCTCTTCGGTTATATTGGAGGGCAGACCTGCAAAAACGGGAGCCAGCTCCGTCAGGTAACTTCCCATTATACCGTCGATGGATAACGCAAGCATCTCTATACCAAGATTAGAGCAGAGCTCGGCAGCGCTCTGACGGCTTATTTCGGCAGAGAAGCGTGACGGCATATTGATACATTTCACACTCTTTGCCCCCAGTGCTTCGACAGCCAGCACTGTTACCAGGGCGGAATCTATGCCGCCGCTAAGGCCGATAACCACCGTCTTAAAGCCATTCTTATGCACATAATCGTGTAAACCGAGGCAAAGCGCCCGGCGTATCTCTTCCATATCCTGGAGAGGGAGCGCCGGCTTACGGATTACCTTCGGCGATTTTACTCCAGCCTGAAGCCCTCTCAAATGAATTATGCCGTCTGTAGCCTCCGGCTTCGGGAAGCGAAGCTGGTGTCGGCAGCTCTTCCGCAGCCGTTGATAGCGAATGCCGCTGAGATCCACATCCACAAAACGTAAATCCTCAGCAAAGGCAGCCGCCCTGTCCAAGAGATTGCCGCATTCATCAAAGACTGCGCTCATGCCGTCAAAGACCAATCCATCCTGGCCGCCGACCAGATTGACATAGAGAATGGGCATCAGGTAATCGGAAGCTCTGACAGAGAGCAGCTTCTCGTGCTGAGGTGCTTTTCGTAGATAATACGGCGAAGCGGCAATATTAACGACCATCTCCACCCCTTTACCGGCCAGGCCGAGCAGAGACTCAGTCGGATATAGAATATCCTCAGAGATGGTTACGCCCAGTTTCAGGCCATGCAAGGAGAAGATCAAATCCTTCTGTCCGGCTCCAAAATAACGGCTTTCATCAAAACCGCTGCGATCGGATAGAAAATGCTTATGGTAGATACCCGCCGTTGTGCCATCATGTAAAAGGGCAGCGGCATTGAAAATATCGTCACGCCGATCTATAAAACCGACAATAGCGGCTATTCCCTTTGCAGCCACCGCCGCTTTTTGCAGAGCCGCCAGGTTATCTTTTATAAAGGCCTCTTTGAAGAGAAGATCCTCGGGCGGATAACCGGTCAGGGCTAGCTCCGGGAAAACGATCAGCTCCGCTCCAGCCTCTGCAGCCCGTCTCATATTCGATATTATCAGATTAAGATTGCCCTCAATATCGCCTACGGTAGGATTGATCTGAGCTACAGCCAATCTGATAATCTTATCATCGGAAATAGTCATAACAACAAATCCTTCGACTTACGGTTCTTTTATACCTAATACATTTTCCACAAAGCATAAGAAAACCCTTTTAAAGAGGAATTCCAATTTGAAATAACGAATACTTTAAAATAACGAATACTTTATTAATAAATCGCTTGAAAGAGCACTTAGCATTGAAGCAATCTATTTACCGCCGAAGGGCGATAATTTTAGAATAGCATCCAAATGCCTTACAGGTATGAAGCGGAGCAAAAATACATATCGAGAGGAGAAAGCTACTCGGTTCCTTCTGTATCTTAATATTAATTATATTAATTTTTGCATTTTGATCACTTCAATGAGCAGAGGGAGGAAGAATATGAGCAAAGAACTCTCTTTTACAACAGAGAAAAAATCACTTTGGCAGCGTCTTTGCGCTATGTTCTACATTATGCGCAGTAAGTTCGGCGATCAGGGACGCCGCCGGGAAATCAGAACAGAAGTAAATTATCTGCCTATCAGATATAAATACATAAATATCCTGGAGGGCAGATATGATATGGATTCTCTAACAGTAGAGGATCCTGCCGGAGTTTCAGATTCCTCGGAACGGGAACAAATTGAAGGCAATTATCCATTGCTTGACGTCAAATACGGTCGCAAAGTGCGCAAAGGCACACTGATCGAACTGGGCGTATACGGCCTGCTAATTGAAGTGGATGCCGGCATAGTTATCGGAGATTGGATGGAGATTAAATTTATACTACCCAATACAGTCGTACCTGTAGTTATTGTGGCCGAAGCAATACAT
This sequence comes from bacterium, assembly GCA_028685295.1. Taxonomy (GTDB): domain Bacteria; phylum UBP13; class UBA5359; order UBA5359; family UBA5359; genus UBA5359. The sequence continues at coordinate 1,745 of JAQUEL010000014.1, read as the reverse complement.
ATCGCCAGATTGCCCGGTAAAGGTAAAAGATTTAAAGCGGGAGTAAGGATTCTTGAATTAAGAGCCAATGATTCTCAGCGGATAAAGGCATATCTAAAACAACGAACTCTCATAGATATGGCCACATCCAGGAAAAAGGACTGCTACCTGCAACACTGGTAGGCTTATTGCAAATTCGAGATCAGTAATCCGAGCAAAATCCTGATATTTCCTGATAAAACTACCTTGCATTATACACTCTGAAGCTGATAGAATTAAGGCGTATTAAAAATGAGGACGTAAGATGCAACTTTTCATTAGCCAATACCTGAAGCTCTTCTTTGTTCTGACTCCTTTCTTTGTTATCTCCATGTTCTTGGCCTTGACAAACGAGTATGCTGATAGTAAAAAGAAGCGCCTGGCATTTAAAGTAACACTGGCCGTTATAGTGATCAGCTTCTCTATATATCTCTTTGGAAAGTATATATTCCTGATTTTCGGCATAACCCTGGATGCCTTTCGCATTGGGGCAGGTGCCTTGCTCTTCTTATCGGCTGCAGCTCTAGTACAGGGCGGAACAGGCGGCAAGGAAGAGCAATTCCATGCCGGCGATATAGCCGTCGTTCCTCTGGCGTTACCGATAACGGTAGGCCCGGCTACTACCGGTGTTCTTCTGGTTATGGGAGCTGAGATGGAGAGTGTCGCGTCAAAGATGCTAGCCGGCAGCGCTCTTCTATGCGCTATCCTGACTGTGGGCCTGCTCCTTTATGCGGCCGGACATATCGAGCGCTGGCTGGGAAGAACCGGCCTCTCCATTCTCAGCAAACTGACCGGATTAATATTGGCTTCCATAGCAGCTCAGATAATGCTGACGGGAATAAAGGGGATGCTGAGCTGATACCCTTGCAAGCCAGAAGTTCGGGCAGATGGTAATTCAAAATTCAATGCCTGACCTCTTTCTCTCTGCTATCCACGATATTTATCCAGAGGAACAAGATCGTTGATACGGATATTCCGCCCCTCCTTGATAGATTTGTTGGCAGCTATGCCTATTAAAATAGATACAGCTCCGGCAAAGGACCCTGCTTGATGCCCTAAAGGATCGGGAAGGCCGCCTTCAAAGATCATCCGCCTAAGCTTTTCATCGCCGCCGCCATGACCGCCGGATGCCTTGGGCACGGTATACTCCACCTTCCGGCCATCTCTGTCATATAGATCAAAGTAGTAAGCCGGCTCATCGCACCGTATGCCGCTGTGGTATTCCGCCACCTCCAGCCGGCCTTTGGTGCCGCTGATACTGGCCTTGTATCCTTCATACGGGCTGTGGGCTATCAGAGAGTAGCTGAGCAGGGCGCCTTTGCTGTACTTCACGTTGACGCTCATGCTGTCCTCTATGTCTATTTCATCGGCGAAAACACACCTGTCTCTATAGTATCCGTCCGCCTCTTCACATTGGCTGTAAAGGTTCCTGTTCATCTCCACCTCATCGATATCGAAGTAGAATTCACAACTCTTCTTATAACTGCAGGTAAGGCATCTTTCGCCTCGCTCCGCCCGGGTGGGGCCATAGAACCTCCTGGTGCCAAAGGCCATAACCTCTACCGGCTCCTCCTCTATCCACCAGTTAATCAGATCAAAGTGATGGGTTGATTTATGCACCAGCAAGCCGCCGCTGTTCTCCTTCCGCCTATGCCATCTCCTGAAATAATCCGCTCCATGCACGGTATCCAGCAGATATTCGAAATCAACGTTCAGCACTTTGCCTA
>JAQUEL010000086.1 GCA_028685295.1 bacterium | reverse complement strand
TTTTCAAGGGAGCTGCTGGAAAAATTGCCGCTGGAAAATAACTCCGACGATTTCATTTTTGATAATCAGATGCTGGCCCAGATACTATGGCTGAATCAGACGATAGCGGAGATAAGCTGCCCGACCAGGTATTTCAAAGAGGCATCATCAATAAACTTCAGCCGCAGCCTTAAATACGGCTTCGGTTGTCTGCTAACGGCAGCAACCTTCAGGCTGGCTAAGATGGGTTTGGTCAAGTCAAGTATCTTTCCCCAAACAGCTATCCCTGCGGTCATGGCCAATAAGCAATGAGAAAATTTATTTCATATATAAATAGCAATATTTTATCTGACAAAGCGATAATTATACTTACCGTCGCCGCCCTGATCTTGCTTTTGCCTTTTATAAATAAAGCCGTTCACATCGATGATCCTCTCTTCATCTGGGCTGCAAAGCATATAAGAGCCCACCCGTTGGATCCCTACGGCTTTAATGTCAACTGGTACGGCGTAGAAATGCCTATGTATGAAATAACCAAGAACCCTCCGCTGACCTCATATTATCTTGCCTTGATCTCGCTTTTTATAGGATGGAGCGAGGTCGCTATGCATCTGGCAATGATCATACCTGCTTTGGCTGTAATATGGGGAACTTATCGTTTATCCGCAAAACTAGCTCCATCTCCGTTGATAGCCGCATTATCAACCCTGCTTACTCCCGTATTTCTCCTTTCCGCTACAACTATAATGTCCGATATCATCATGTCGGCATTATGGGTTTGGGCCGTGGTGCTCTGGCTGGAAGGAATGGATAAAGAGAAACAGTACCTGTTGCTGCTGTCCGGAATTATTATAGCTGCCGCTATCTTCGCTAAGTACTATGCCGTAAGCCTTGTTCCCTTGTTAAGCATATATTCCATAATGCGTAAAGGTTATGACATCAGGAAGATATCATCCTGGTCATGGGTGCCGTACCTTCTTATACCTCTGCTTCTGTTATTATCATATGATCTTTATACCGGGCACCTTTACGGCAAGGGCTTGTTCTCTGATGCCGGCGCCTACGCCGGTTTCAGAAATACCTTTGCAAGCGGCAAATTTCTTCCCTTGACATTGACAGGGCTATCTTTTAGCGGAGGATGCCTGCTACCTATGCTCTTCTTCTTTCCATTCTTCAAACAGAGAAAGAAGGCTCTGCTACAGCTTCTGGCAACAGCTGTTCTGACAGCGCTCTTAGTATTTCTGCTGCCTGCTGCGATCACGGGGATATTCCCTGATAATAATGAAATGTCACGCCTGTTGCTGCCTCAATTTACTATTATGCTCCTTGCCGGCCTGACCCTGCTGACTATAACGGCCATGGACTTTCTTACATACAGAAACGCCTCATCAGGGCTGCTCTGTGCCTGGATATTCGGCACCTTCTTCTTTGTCTCCATGATGAATTGGACTATCAACGGCAGATCGATCCTGCCTATGGCTCCAGCAATCGGTACTATACTGGCCCGGCGCATATCCCTTTCCAAAATAAAAGCATCATTAATTATATGGCCCGTGCTGGCGGCAGCCGCACTATCATTGGCCGTATGTTATGCAGATTATACCCTGGCCGGCACAGCACGTGCTGCCGCCAAATCCGTAATATCAGAAGCAAAGAGCTCCGGCCGCAATATCAATTATCAAGGGCATTGGGGCTTCCAGTACTATATGGATCTTGGGGGAGCTGAAGCACTCGATTTCTCTCACCCCCTCGTTGAAACAGACAGCTTGCTGATTATCCCCACAAATAATACCAATGTAAGAAAGATATCCGCCGCCGAATTTACTCTGTACGGCGTAAAAGATTTTAAATCGTGCTCCTGGTTGACAACCATGCATAACGCTTGTGGGGCCGGTTTTTATTCAAGCATATGGGGCCCGCTTCCTTATGCCATTATAGCTTCGCCGCCGGAATGCTATTATATGGTAAGGAAGACCGCTTCTTATCATAAAATGGAGGAGTAGATGATTGTTCATGTATAGGAAACCCGGCATATCGACTTTAATAATACTATTACTGGTCTTACTAACAGTGCTTACATTCAATCGGGTGATCGGGCATCAATTCACCCATTATGATGATAATCAATATGTAACCGAAAATCAACATGTCCTGCAAGGCATCAACCTGCGCAGCATAACCTGGGCCTTCACAGCCACTTATGCCGCCAACTGGCACCCTCTGACCTGGATATCCCATATGCTTGATTGCCAGTTGTACGGAACGGCCCCCTGGGGACACCATCTGACCAATCTCTTGCTGCATCTTGCCAATACCATCCTCCTATTCCTGTTGCTGCAATATATGACCGGCTCCATTTGGCGCAGTGCCTTTGTAGCGGCTCTATTCGGTATCCACCCCCTGCACGTGGAATCCGTAGCCTGGGTAGCTGAAAGAAAGGATCTCCTCAGCACCCTCTTCTTTATGTTGACCTTATTATCTTATGTGCGCTATACCAAAAGACCGGGAATAAAATACTATCTGCCAGTGCTCCTGCTATATGCCCTGGGCTTGATGGCCAAACCCATGCTAGTAACTTTGCCTCTGATACTGCTGTTGCTAGATTTCTGGCCGCTGGACAGAATAGCCGCAAAAAGAGATTGCCGGAAATGCATCGTTGAAAAAATTCCCTTGCTGCTCCTGGCCCTGGGCTCATGCATTATCACTTTCATTGCTCAAAGAAAGGGAGGAGCTGTTCTGCCGCTTGAGCAGTATTCCATAGGTGTCCGCCTTGCCAACAGCACCGTAGCATATCTGAGCTACATCTTGAAAACAATCCTGCCGGTAAAGCTGGCCGTATTTTACCCGCATCCCGGCGAGCACCTGCCCTTTTGGCTGGTGCTTGCTTCCGCTCTTTCACTCTTGGGACTGACGGCCTTGGCGGCACTCCGCACCAGAAGAGCTCCTTACCTGACAGTAGGCTGGTTCTGGTATCTGATCTCCCTGCTACCGGTGATCGGGCTGGTGCAGGTAGGCGGCCAGGCTATGGCCGATCGGTATACTTATATACCCCTGATCGGCCTCTTTATAGCCCTGGCATGGTATGTCAACGCTCGTTTGGCTGAGTTCAAAACCACCCGTTTGCCATTTACCGCCAGGCATCTCTTTGCAAGTATAGCCGGGTTCATCTTGCTCACATTGGCAATCTGCGCAAGAATACAGACCAATTACTGGCAAAATGATGAAACACTCTTCCGACGGGCCATAGCGGTCACACAGAATAACTACATTGCCTATAACAATCTCGGCAATGCCATGCTGCAGAAGAACCGCACAGACGAGGCAATAAAATGCTATAAAAAAGCAACTGAAATAAGTCCCGGCTTTAAACTGGCCTATATCAATTTGGGAAACCTGTTGATCATAAAGAAGAGCTATGATGAAGCCTTCAAGGCATTGCAAAGAGCCATAACGATCGATCCCACCGATGCTGCGGCCCACTGTAAGCTGGGAACACTTTTTTATGGAACCGATAGCAGCGCTGCCGCTGAGAGGGAATATCGCCTGGCTATGAAGCTTGACCCCGGCTATGCACCGGCTTATCAGGGGCTTGGCGATATAATGGTCGACAGGAATATGCTGCCGGCAGCTCTGGAGAACTATCACACGGCTTATCGCCTCAAGCCGGAACATGCGTTACGGGAGCGAATAGATAAACTTACGCAACAGAGAGAGGCAGGGGCTATGTCAGTCGACGAGTGCCTGACGGCTATCCGCAAAACCCCTGGCAATATCGAGCTGTACAATCATCTCGGCAACGCTCTCTTCCGGGCCGGAAGATTTGCTGAAGCATATAAGGCTTATGAAAGAGTGGTCTCGGCCTATCCCCATCAAGCCCCTCCTCATAACAACCTGGGGCTGGCACTCTTCAGGCAGGGCAAGATATCCGAGGCCAGATGTTGCTTTGATAAAGCCATAGAGATCAAGCCTGATTACGGCGAAGCCCATACCAATCTGAGTGTCATGCTCTACTACCTGAAGGATTATGGGAATGCCTGGAAAGAAATGGAGCTCGGCATACGCTATGGCTCCCAACCGAAGCCGGCCTTTTTACAGGCCCTTAGATCTGCCCGGAGGAAGAGAGATCATTGACGAAAAATACTCCATAAAAGAATTCGCCGGAGGCATGGTACCCTGCCTCCGGCGTTTATCGGAAAGTTAATGTGTAAACCTAAATTACTTGAGCATCGTAGCGCTGGGCGATGTAGCTGCTCCCCCGCGGATCCACTTGACGTGGCCGTCGCAGAAGAGGTAATTGATGCCTTCGCTATGGGTTGTGGTTGCCCATCCCGTAGATGTTGCATTCAAACCCGATCTATTCGCGGCAGATGCATCACCCATACAGATAACGGTGGAGGGATCATTGGTAAATGACGCATTGGTGCTTCCAGCGACGTTCAAGTTGAATTGATAATCGGTTTGTATGGAAGCGGTACCGCTGAGGCTCGGGCAGTCCCAGACCCCGTCGTTCTTGATATAACCGTTCAATGCTTCACTGCTGCCGGTCCCGGCCCAGTTTGAAGACAACATCCACTTCTCATCCCAGTCCTGGACATACATAAAAGCTGCCAGACCGAGCTGCTTCTGGTTGCTCTGGCAAGTAGCCTTGCGGGCTTGCTCACGAGCTCTACCGAATACCGGGAAAAGAATAGCTGCAAGGATCGCTATGATGGCTATAACGACCAGCAACTCGATAAGTGTAAAGCCTCTCTTCTTCATTTTTACCTCCTGGTTAAGATATTTTCAGTAATTTGGTCACCCCGGTACCAAGGTAACCACTCTGTACCCTGTTATATAATTCGACACCCATCTCAAAACTCCTTTTTATCTCAAAAATATTCTATAAATTTATTGCAATTACCATGCCGTTGAATGAATACTATAACCGCCGTAATCCCGAGCGCGCAATATCCCATAATGCCCTGCACTTATTGGATAGACATCGCCCGGTCCCAAACTTCTCGCCTTTGGTAAGATGGGTTATATTATCAAGCAAAACCTCTTCAATTCGCTGCCCGCCGGCCCTGGCATGACGGCTTATCAGCGTTTCAATGCCAAAGCCGGCATCATAAAGATCCGGAATACCGCAGATGAGCTGCCGCGGCACCACTCGCAGCCCGGAGAGAAAGGGCATAGTACGATGAATTACGTCCTCGCTGAAGACGCCTATAGCCATATCGGCCCGGCGGTTCTGAACCGGCTCCAAAAGATGCTCTATATGTTCGGCTGTCAAGCCGATAATATCTGCATCCATAAGCAGCAGGGTATCCGCATCGGTGCAACGTATACCCTCCAGCAAAGCCGCCGCTTTACCCATATTCTTATCGAGTATGATTACTTTGGTTACCTCTCCTCTGGCAATAAGAGCCGTATTATCCTCAGAGCCGTCGTCAACGACAATGATCTCTCTTATGCCGGCAGCAGCTCTAACGGCCCTGAGAACGTTTGCTATGGTTCTGGCTTCATTGAACGCCGGTATTATTGCAGCTATATCCGGGCCATTCATCATCTATACATTTCCTGCCTGTAGTAGAAGATTAATTAAAAAGCGCTGGATTACCTGTAAGATTATTATAGCCAGTATCGGCGATATATCTACTCCCGGAAGCGGTATCAGCCGCCTCAACGGCGCCAGGACCGGCTCTGTAAACAGATGCACGATCTCAGCCGGCCGAGTACGCTGCAGATCGGGCACCCATGATACTATAATATCGGCGATAATCAAATAATAGCAGATATTAAAAAGTAAATTTACAATATTAATCAGCAGTTGCATGGATAGCACCTCTTTCCGATTTTACCCAGAACTTCAACCGGATTATCGTAAAACACTCTATCTGCAGCCGCTGTCCCGATTAACCTGGACAAAATAGAATAAGCCGCTTTTAAGTCCGGTTTTCTTCCGGGATGCAAATCGGATGCTACCAGATCTATTCCGCCTTGTGCAGCCAGCGTCCTGGCTGCTGCTTTTATATGTGTGCCGTAGCTGCCTGTCAGGCTGCCTGCCGTAACCTGCAACATCATCCCCTGCCGGCGTATAGCCAGTAGATCACCGACTATGCGCCTGAATTCACGGCTTCTTTCGGGATGAGCCAAAATGGGGCGATACCCCTTTGCCAACAGTTTAAATATCTCTTCTTCAAAGCATAAGGGCATCTGCCAGAAAGGAGTTTCCAGCAAAACACTCTTACCCTCTCCCAATAACGGCACCCTTCCTTCAAAGACCGCTTCGGCAATTCCATTGTAAACGGCAACCTCTCCCCCGGAAATAATTATCGGCCCATCATCACCTAATAAATTTCTCAGATCATGGCAACCGGCTGCAACCTCTGTTATTCTAGCCGATAGCCACTCCTCGGGATAATAATGAGGAGTAGCGACAATTACTTCCACACCCTCTTTTTGAAGCATACGGCATAACGACAGCGCCTCTTCCGAATCTTTAGGACCGTCGTCCACACCGGGTATTATATGGCAATGCAGGTCTATCATTCGTACCCGTAGCCTTTCCGACAATTTTAAAATTATACATCAATTATACCAAAGTAAGCACAATTGTTAAAAGAGTGGTAGCTATAGTATAATTTATTCAGAAAGAGAATTCAGGATCCTGACTCTTGACTTGATGTTTATATCGAGGAGAAAAAATGCGAAAAAAGCGCAGGAAAAGAAAAATAAGTTTTCTCAGGTTGTTTTTCAATACCATCTATACTCTGGTCCTGCTCCTGACAGCAGGTGTGGTGCTGGGCGTGGGCATCAGTCTATCTCAAGATTTGCCCAACATCAAAGCTATCGGAGAGTACAGACCAAACGAAACTTCTAAAGTGTATGATGCAAATGGGCGCCTTCTTGCCAATTTATGCATAGAGAACAGAGAGTTCGTTCCCATAACCGACATACCTCAGGTTATGCAGGATTCTATTGTGGCTATAGAGGATTCACGGTTCTTCAGGCATCACGGTATAGATATCCGAGGCATAGGGCGAGCTTTGGTCGAAAACTTTCGAGGCGGGGGCATCCGTCAGGGCGGCAGCACTATTACACAGCAATTGGCCCGCAATATATTTTTATCGCAGAGAAGAACCGTTACCCGCAAGCTTCGGGAGGTGATCCTGGCGCTACAGATAGAGCGTAAATACTCCAAAGAAGAAATCCTCGAGCTTTATCTTAATCAGGTTTATTTCGGCTCCGGTGCCCACGGCATAGAAACAGCTTCACAGATATATTATGGCAAGAAAGCCAAAGAGCTTAACTTGGCCGAAGCAGCTCTGCTGGCAGGTCTGCCTAAGGCTCCTTCCAGCTACTCGCCGTACATAAATATGGATTTAGCCAAATCACGACAGACCGTAGTCTTAAGGCGCATGGCGGATCTCGGCTTCATAACCGAGAAAGAGGCAAAGGCCGCAGGGGAAGCTCGTATCCGCCTGGCCGGTATCAGGACTGCCGGGCTTGCAGATAACAAGGCCCCTTATTTTGTGTCGTACCTGCTCTTTCCCCTAATTGACAAATACGGCGCAGACATGGTTTACAAGGGTGGCCTGCGCATAGAAACCTCTCTTGATCTCGATATGCAGGAAGCGGCGGAAAAAGCTGTCAGCCAGGGATTGAAAGAGGGGAAAAATCTTCGGATAAGCCAGGCCGCACTGGTAGCGTTGGATGTCAAAA
>JAQUEL010000085.1 GCA_028685295.1 bacterium | reverse complement strand
GCCGGAGGTTTCAAAATCCTGAGCTGGCCGGATATTCCTTCCACACCCAGCCTGACACTGTCGCTCTGCCCCGGTACTGCAGCCGTAATTTCCAGAGACCAGGATGGATCAACCCTTTGTAAAACACGACGACGCGGCAAAACAACCGGACAAATATTCGTTGCGGCTGCAATTGCAAAGGATGTAGAGGCTGGAGACGGAAAGATAAGCTCTGCTGATATGTTTGAGTATACCCAGTAACCTGACCAGGGCTGCAAATAGGTGGTGGATCCACCCGAAGGCGCCACCAGATTATAGCGTCCTCCGGCATAATACCAGCCGTAATTCTCTACCCAGCGAGATGAAGCAGCAGCCGCGATGGTTTTGGTGACAAAACCCTGTTTTACTAGAAGAGAGCTCCAGGGCAGAATATAATTATATGGCAGTCCAACTTGATTCCAGCCAGGGCTTAGGGGCATTGAATAAGCTTCTTCAATCAGGTGGCCGGTGGCGGTTATATTCCTGGGAGAAGTCAGCTTGATCCAGTACCCGATACCCGGCTGAATAGATTGAAGAGAAGAGCCCTCGCTGTAATAAATATAACTGCCGCTGGTCGGATTCCATAAAGCCGCATCCTCCCCCGCCGTTGTATTAAGCATCAAAAGCCGCAGTGTATCTGAATCTGATGGCTGATAAGGAAAGGAAATCAGGCTCACGCCGGCCGGAAACTCATGAATCAAAGGAGGATCGATAATCAAAGAGAGCTGCTTGTCAGCTGTCTTTGAAAGGGCATCCCTGACCCTGACGATGAAGCTGCCGCTGCCGGCCCGGGTTGGGGTACCGGAGATCACACCAGCAGCAGACAATGTTAATCCCAACGGCAGGCTGCCTGAAAGCAAAGACCAGGTATAAGGCTCGGTTCCACCGAAAGCCGCTAACGTCTGTTCGTAGGCCATGCCCTCTCTTCCTGCCGGCAGAGAGGATGTAGCTACGGTCAAAGGTACCCCAGGTACGGCCTGCAAAGAGGCAGAGGCATTTATCAATCCGTATCCGGAAGCGATATCCACTCCGGGAGCATCGATATCGGTAGCGGTCGTTTTCAGAGCGGTTGCTATCTGAGCCGGGGTGAGAGCCGGATTAATCGACATCATCAGCGCTGCCAGACCGGATACATGCGGCGCAGCCATGGAGGTACCGGACATTATGTTGTAGCCGCTCAAAAAAGTGCTTTTGATGCTGACGCCGGGAGCCGCCACATCCACATAATCGCCACGAATAGAAAAAACCGGCACTATGTTAGCACTGTCGGAGGCTGCCACCGCAATAACCTGCGGATAAGCAGCCGGATAAAACGGTTCATCCGTCTCTCCCTTGGAGATAAGCTTGTTGCCGGCCGCCGCTACTACAACCACACCGGCATTGTAAGCTCTGTCAACGGCCGCTTGAAGCAGGGAATCCGACGATTTGGTGCCCAGGCTGAGATTAATGACATCGGCACCCTGATCTACAGCCAGATCTACAGCTGAAATGATGCTGACGGTACTGCCTTCCCCTTTCTCATCAAGAATCCTTAACGGCATTATCCTGCATTGCCAGGCCACACCTGCCACTCCCAACGAATTGTTGGTAGCCGCGGCGGCTATACCGGCTACATGCGTACCGTGGCCGTTTTCATCATCAGGCAGATTATCGCCATCCACAAAATCATGCCAGGTGGAGGGCGCGGTCAATTTGCTTTGCAAATCGGGATGCGCCAGGGTTACGCCGCTATCAATAACAGCAATGACCACGGCAGCGTCACCCCTGGTAATATCCCAGGCGGCCGGCATGCCGATCTTGGTCATATTCCATTGGTCTGCAAAATCAGTATCGTTGGGGATGGCCAATGCGCGATAGATGTAATTAGGTTGGGCTATAAGAACATCGGGATTGCTTTCCAGCGAAGATATAGCCTGCTCCACTCTTTCAGTTCCTGGCAGGCGCAGCTTGAAGATATTTCTCTGTAATAATCTGCTGCTTTTGGCACCCATGCGTTTTATGATTTCATTACGCCTGCTCTCCGTAACTCCATCATGAAAACGTACCAGCACTTCTCCCTGAACATACTCTCCCTCGGAAAACGCAGTCTGACCGCTACTCGCAACCGTACATAGAAGTAGAAATGACAGTGCAATATAGAGGTGAAGTCGCTTTATATTCAAAACTCTCTCCTTCTCGGTTTAAGATCTGCACCCTCTATCCGAAAACCGTGTGAAAACAGGCTACAAAAGGCTCAAACCGTAACAGCCCGCATTATAACATACCCCCTATGAGGCAACAACAAACAATCCTTTACACCGGCTTCTACTCTTTCAGAGGTCTGGTATTGGCTTTTAGCGTTCTGAAAGAATGCCGAATAAAACACCAGCCCCTACCCTCTTCCAGCAACCGCTTCTCTGACCCCGGCTTCAGCCAGATATCTAAACTCCAAAGCCAGCCTTTCCAGCCGGGAGACCATTTCTTCCTTCCGCTTCCAGGCCTCCTTCAGAGCTTCAAGCAGAGTATCCTCATCCAGTTCACTCACCATACCGGCCGAGGGAATACCCAGCTGGCCGGCAATGGCCGTAATCTTAGGATCGTATTCCAGGGCCAGCGATGGTACTGCACCCATAGCAGCAAATACCAGCGAGTGAAAACGCATACCGACAAGAAAATCGGCAGCAGAAATAATATTCTTTATATCCGCAGAAGAGACCTCTTCATCCAGTACCTGCCCCATGCCGGCACAACGACAGGCATCCAGGCAGGCCGCCCTGTCCTGCGATGCCTGAAAGGGCACAAAGAGAAGCCCGCACCCTGAAACAGCGGCAAACCGCCCCAGAGCTCTGCCGGATACAGCCAGATGCCTGTTATCACCCCAGGGTCTGAGAGATACGGCTATCCAGGGCTTATTACCATTGAGCCCGTTAGCTTCCTGCAGACTTCTTCCTGCCTCCCTGTTTGGTTCTTTACCGGACAGAGCCAAATCTACCGTCACGCGAATACGATCGGAAGGATAGCCAAGCTCTGTTAACAGCACTGCCGACGCCTTATCCCGCACCACGGCCTGAGAAATAAAAGGTAGAAGCAAACGGGCCAAAAAACGTGTTGCAGCTCTATTCAGCGGACCTATACTCTGACCCAGTATAATTACCGGTGTGCCGACAAGACGCGACAAAGCCGCCAACCCCAGATAATACGGAACGCTGGCCGGGCCGGTGACATCCTGCAGCAGTCCGCCACCTCCGCTTATCAACAAATCGGCCTGCCGCAACGCTGCTATGATCGCCCTCAGATTGTAGCGCGGCACAGCCTCCACCCCATACTGCCGGGCAGTACCGGCTGGATCGAAAGAGAGCACCGTAATGGCCGTATCAGGCGCCAGCTTGCGAATCGAAATGATCAGAGCGTCGAGTATAGCCTCGTCTCCCGCATTGCCCGCCCCGTAGAAACCCGATACAACAAGATGCTTCATCGGCTGTCACGTCCCGGTAAAAGATACACAGCTGTCAGTAGAATAAGCATACCTATAAGGCTGCCAAGCCAGAGACCGTTGAAGCTTCTAAGCAGTGTCAGGGATAAAGGGGTATGAATATGACAGAAACTGTTGAAGAGAGAGATCTGCCCCACTGCTCCGATAAAGAGCAGCCATGAGCGCATATTATCCCCGCCCGGAAGAGAGCCCATGCCCAAAGCCAACAGGGATGCAGGGTGGCCTAACAGGAACTCTTTTATCCTGGGACGTGCTATCAGTAGCTTTTCCAAGAGTGCCCTGGCCTTCAGTTCAAACCCGGAAACAGCTATGCCGCTATCATTTCCGGTACGCATGAGATAAAGCAATCCGGCCATAGCCACCAACCCCAGCAAGCCTGCCTGCCCCCAAAGCAACGGCCTGTCTGATAATGATTTCCATAGCTGCCGCCGAGAGGATGATATACTCTGTAAATTATTATGCATCAGCAGATAAAGAGCCATCAAGAGCGGTAGCAGATGAGCCAGCTTAACACCGGCAAACCTATCGATACCCAGCATAAAGCTCCGGTCAGCCATCAATCCCGCCCCTATCAAAGCCCCAACGATCGTTATCAAAGAAGCTGTCCACAGAGTAGATAATGCTAAACCCGAAAGACTAAACCTTCCTGAATCCTCTTTGCCTTGGCACCTCTGCGCCTTGGCACTTAAAGAAATCATTCGTCTGTTCATAAAAGTCAGCGCCAGAGAAGGAAAGACCACAGCCGTACTCAGAGCTCCCACTTTGCGGAAAAGCATAGGTGCCATCACCGCTACCGGCAGCAGTAAGAGAGCCAGGGCAGCCGCCTGATAGAAACGCAGAGCACTGCCCAAAGATCTTAGCAACAGAGCAAAGGCTGCCAGAACTCCCAGCGATAATAACCAGGGGATTAGCGTCCGGCTGCCCGGGAAGACCAAGCCGGAGCGCAGCACAGGCAGAGTAGCCGGACGGCCGATATTATATCCCATACTCAGCAAACGTTCCTTGACAGCTAACAGATAATCCATATTGCTGGCAAGAGGGTCCAGGCCGGCCTGATTAGGCAGGAAACGCAAATAACAGAGCCGGATATTCCTCTCCTGAACAGCACGAGCATAGCGATCCACCGCCTGAGCGGGCGACATTGTCTTCATCTCTTCGGGCGCTATGCTGTGGACTCTAATGACCTCCCCCTTCATAAGCCGTGCTAAAGAGGCCTCGCCCTTCTGCCTGGAGAACTCCACCTGGCCGAAGCGCAATTCTTCAGCTCTCAAAGCAGCTGCAGTCTGAGGCAGAAGCCTGGCATAGCCCATAACCTCTTCACCACCAAAGATAAGGACATTGAATTTATATTCAGCCAAGCCGGCGAAATTCAGGTCCTCAGCCTGAAGTGAGGGATAATTATAAAAACGCGGAATTATTTCAAACCCTCTTGACAGCAGATAACGGCTCTCATTCGGAAGAATACCTATCCCCAGAGAAGCTAGGCTCTCCAGCCGGCCCGACAGCCCTGCATAGTAAAGGCGGCCCTCGCATCCCGTGAGCAAAGATGAAGACCACTTGCGCTGCAGAGCAGATACCATCTGATGGTAAAGAGCCTCATCATAAGTACCCAGGAAGAGACGCCCTATCGGATGGCTACCGGCAGCAGCATTTGCAGGCGTGGTCAGAAAAACTCTCCCATCCTCCATAAGATCGCCAATGGTGGGTTCACTGAGAGCTATAGTGCGCAGATTATGGTGATGCATGAGCTCCAGAGCCTTTTCAAGGCTCCTTTCATCTTCACCCAGAGCATCCTTGATAGAGTTCCAATCAACCGCCAATGAAACTATACGGTTATTTTGCTCTGCAGACCACCGTCCTGCCAGAAGCGTAAGCGCTATAATAAATGACAGTGCTATCATGATGATAGGAAGTATATGCGGCAACTTCGGTTTTTTATCGCCCTTGCTGCCCGGAAAACTATGCTCGTTCATGTACAACTCCTGTATACGATAATACATTGATTTTAGCATTGGGCGGGTATAAAAAAAACCCCCGGTTTCCCGGGGGCTTTTCAGCTCATCAACTTTTGCTTAAAAAGTGGTCTTCAAGGCAGCTTCGAAACCGGTACCAAGAATTGGTCCGTTAACGAACATAGCACGCAGATTAGCGTTATCGTTAATTTTGTAAGAAAAGCCGACTTTATTGCTATCATACGAAGTTCCGTCGTAATCAGCATTATAATAGTTGACAAAGAAGGTGGTCTTGTCGCTATAGGCATACTCGCCACCCAGGAAGAAATCCTTCTCCTTAAAGTTACCGTAGTCATTGGCAAAGAGATACTCCGCCTTCAGGCCGAAAGGCCCGATGCCGGTGCTGGCATCCACACCGAAGATATCGATTTCATCAGCAACATGAAAGGCAGTTGCCCCTACTCTGGCCAGGCGCATATCGGTATTGAGCTTCAGGCTCAAAGCATTATCAGCGCTGAGATCATTATCGCTGGTATAGGATAGATTGTAATCAAAAGCCCCTATCTTGCCCAGCACAGCAGCGCCGGTGCCATAGGTGTTTATGAACTCATTGAGTCCGATAGGCAGCCAGAACTGGCCGGCTCTTACCTCATTGATTACTCCGGCATTCGGCAAATAGGAACCGAAAACCTGATCAGCCGCCTGGAAAGTAACGTCGTAGGTATAGGTGAATCCCAGATTGTTACCGACCTTGCCATTCAGATTGACAAAGGAATACTCTGTAGGATGGGTTCCCCACCAAGCAGTAGTAGTAAAGGGTGAGTAGGTTTCAAAGGAATTGCTTCCTCCGGAAGGTGCCGCAAAGACTCCCCAGAATTCACCGTTAAAGGTAACGTCTACGTTCTGAGCCATGGCGGGCACTGCAAAGAGGACCACCAAAGCTATGGCCAATACTATTCTTTTCATTATTTTTCCTCCTTGGTCTTTCTCTTGTTTTGGACCGGAAGGAAGAAAGCTTCATGCGAGTATCCTTGTTCCCTCGCCTTTCCTTATCCTTCCCCCATAGGTCCCTCTATTCACCATCTTTGCATCCGTGCCGGGCATCCAAGGATTTTCACCTCCCTTCCTCGCCCCACAGATTACGAATGGTAAATACCTTAACTATCCTTTTAGCATATTTTGACTATTATAGCAAGTGCTTGGATGCTGAGGCAAGTTGTTTGGGATGTAAGTCCGGTTGCAAGTTTAGGAGTCAGGACAAAGAGGCTCCGCCGGTTGGCGGAGCCTCTTTACAGCCTTCCTATAGCCCTTATCTTAGAAGCTGACCCGCAGTTGTGCCTCCAGGCCGTCTCCTGTCCAGATGTCATCCTTATCGCTGATATTCTCTACGCGAATCTTGGCATTGTCGCTAAGAGCATAATCAGCGCCAAAGGCAAAGGCATTGAGGGAATCAATACCGTCATCCAGCAGATAATATTTGGCGAAGACCGACAGCGGTCCGGTTACCGGAACATTAGCACCTACAAAACCGAGCTTTACATCATCATAACCGGTTTCCTGCAGAACAACATACTCGGCGGTTACACCAACGATGCCGGCATCAAAAGCGGCATTCAGGCCCCAGGCGTTGATATAATCCTCTTTGACATAGGAGAGGCCGGCGTTGACCGCGCCCAGGTCGGAAGAGACCTTGGCCCATACAGGCTTCTCACCCGTGTCCAAAAATGAAGGCCATCCCAGAGAATCCACTTCATTGGTTACGGCCAGATTGTAGTTGATCGGTGCAAAGCTGCCGGAGAGCATAACGCCGGCGCCGGTGGCAGATGCAGGAAAAATTCCCTTGTGATATCCCAGCCACTGCTGAGCGGCAAAGGGGAAGGTGAACTCACCCACTCTGATCTCGCTGAGAGCAGGAGCCACGTTCAGCAGGCTGACATATGCCTCGCGGGTATACGGAGCATCATCAATGAAATCGTCCAAGCCCACCCTGTAGGTGAAGGCCAGATTATCTCCGACTTTGGCGGTCATACTCAGATTGGAATACTCTCTGTCGAGAGCGGAATAGAGTCCGAATTGCTCGTCGGCAGGAAAATCATCCCCGCTGAAATATGTTCCGATCAGATCGCCGTTAAAGGTGACCTCTACGTTCTGAGCCATGGCGGGCACTGCAAAGAGGACCACCAAAGCTATGGCCAATACTATTCTTTTCATTATTTTTCCTCCTTGGTCTTTCTCTTGTTTTGGACCGGAAGGAAGAAAGCTTCATG
>JAQUEL010000013.1 GCA_028685295.1 bacterium | reverse complement strand
TTTGAAACCCGGAGATACCATTCTGGCTATGGATTTGGCTCATGGCGGTCATCTTACACACGGACATAGATTGAATTTCTCCGGCATGCTCTATAATATCTGCTCTTATGGGGTTAGTCCTGAAGATCATCGCCTAGATTATGATGCATTGCTGGTTCAGGCTAAAGAGTGTAAGCCTAAAATGATAGTGGCCGGTGCCAGTGCCTATCCACGCAAACTGGATTTCGAGCGTTTTCGAGCTATTTGTGATGAGGTAGGCGCTTACCTGATGGTGGATATGGCTCATATTGCCGGCTTGGTAGCAGCCGGGTTGCATCAAAGCCCCGTGCCCTACGCTGATTTCGTTACTACTACCACGCATAAGACGCTTCGGGGACCTCGGGCGGGTATGGTTATCTGCAAGGCGGAGCATGCCAGGGCGCTGGATTCGGCACTTTTCCCCGGATTGCAGGGTGGACCGCTCATGCATGTAATTGCCGCCAAGGCTGTGGCGCTGAAGGAGGCTATGGCACCGGAGTTCAGGCAGTATCAGAGCAATATTCTCAGCAATGCCGCAACGCTGGCAAAGGAGCTTATAAAGCGCGGCTTTGAACTGAGTTCAGGTGGTACGGATAACCACCTGATGCTGGTAGATGTTACCACTAAGGATATGACCGGTCTTGATGCCCAGTTGCTGTTGGATGAGATCGGCATAACCGTCAACAAGAATATGATACCGTTCGACAAGCAGAAACCTATGGTGACCAGTGGCATAAGAATAGGGACTCCGGCTGTGACCACCCGAGGCATGGGCACTGAAGAAATGAAGGAGATCGCTCATATTATCGATGAGACGCTCTCTAATGCCGATAATCGCCTGGCTTTGGAGTGGTCCAGACATCGGGTCAAGGACCTTTGCGGCAGGTTTTCGCTCTATCGAGACCTGGATAACGTTTGCTGTCAGCCCTGAAGGAATCGAAAATTGAATTGCTTGAAGAGCGTAGCTTGGAGATGTCTGAATGAATAAAGAGATTGCTGCCTCCGATCCGTCACTCATAGTCGATCGTCCGGATTGGGATAGATATTTTATGGAGATAGCAGGGGTGGTAGCCAGGCGGGCCACCTGTATCCGTCGCCGGGTGGGAGCCATTTTAGTTAAGGATAGGCGCATTCTGACCACGGGGTATAATGGTGCGCCGTCCGGGTTACGGCATTGCAGGGAAGCAGGCTGTCTGAGGGAGCGTCTGGGGGTCCCTTCCGGTGAACGGGCAGAACTCTGCCGCGGTCTGCATGCTGAGCAAAATGCCATTATTCAGGCTGCCTTACATGGTGTTCCTATAGAAGGATCCGCCTTGTACTGTACTAATCAGCCTTGCACCATGTGTGCCAAAATGCTGGTGAATGCCGGTGTCAGGCGTATTGTCTTTACCGGTTCTTATCCTGATGAATTGGCTATGGATATCCTTGGCGAAGCCGGGGTAGATATAATGATATTTAGGGGTTAATATGGATTCCTTCATTTACTATGCCATATCATTTGCAGCAGCATTGATTGCATCATTGGCTCTTACACCGCTGATACGCTTTATGGCGGTCCGGTTTGGTATAGTTGATCGTCCTCAATCACGTAAGGTACATAAGGAGCCGGTGCCCCTTTGGGGTGGGTTGGCTATTTATGCTGCTTTGGTTGTTGCAGTGACGGGTATTTCCATTTTGAGCGCCATGACAATGACCATGTTGATTAAGGGAATAATCGTCGGTGGAGCTTTTATAGTGGCTGTCGGCATGGTGGATGATGCCGTCGGCATGCCGGCACGATTGAAACTGGCCTTTCAGATAGTGGGCGCACTGATACTGATAGGTTTCGGTATAAGGATAAATCTGCTGTCCAATCCCTTCGGCGGCGGGTACGTCTATTTGGGTTACTGGGGGATATTAATAACTATTTTCTGGGTAGTGGCTGTCACCAACGCCATAAACCTTATCGATGGCCTGGATGGATTGGCTTCGGGGTTATCATGTATAGCTTCAATAGCCTTTTTTATGCTCTCTCTTAAATTCGGTCATCTTTCAATTTCGATTATCTCCATGGCTCTTGCCGGAGCCTGTCTGGGCTTTCTCAGATACAATTTTAATCCGGCCAGTATATTCATGGGAGATACCGGCTCAATGCTGCTTGGCTATGTGTTGGCTGCTATCTCGGTAGCCGGAGCTTTTAAAGGTGCTGCCGCTATTATGTTGACTTTACCGGTTATAGTATTGGGGCTGCCTATCTTTGATGTCTCTTTTGCTATCTTGCGCCGTTTGCTTAAAGGTAATCCTATATTCCAGGCGGATAAGGGGCATCTGCATCATCGGTTACTAAATAGAGGACTGTCCCAACGTCGGGCGGTCATGGTATTATATATTATAGGTATAGTCTGCAGCTTATTGGCTGTATACCTGTCTAATCTCCATTAACCATCTAAAAGGGTAATGGAGAGGATCAAGCTCCTGAGCCGGGAGTCCGGAACTACGCTCGAAGAATATTATACTAAGGAGAGAGATTATTATGGAAAGACCGAGACCAGCAACCATGTTTACAGGACACCGGTCCCGGCCTAAAGTAGCTGTAATCTTTGGAACCAGGCCGGAGGCCGTCAAGATGGCTCCGGTGGTAAAAAGCTTTCAGGCGGAGGATCACCTGGAAACCATCGTCATTGTCACGGCCCAGCACAGAGAGATGTTGGACCAGGTTATGACCACCTTTAATATCAGTGCCGACTATGATCTCGATATTATGTCTCCGGGGCAGAGCCTGACGGCTCTTACCCATCGTGTGCTAACCGGTATTGATGGCCTACTGCAAAAAATACGTCCGGATATGATATTGGTCCAGGGCGATACTACTACTGTTTTTGCCTCTTCACTGGCAGCCTTTTATAATAAGGTGGCCATTGGTCATGTGGAGGCCGGGCTGCGTACGGAGGATAAATATAACCCCTTCCCCGAAGAGATAAATCGTCGTCTTACCGGCGCTATGGCAGATCTGCATTTTGCGCCTACCACTGTTTCACGAGATAATCTTCTGAATGAGGGAGTTTCTGCCGAGCGAATAATGGTTACGGGCAATACCGTTATCGATTCATTGATGATGGTGGCAAGTAGACCTTATTCCTTTGTCGGAGGAGAACTGGCCCGGCTGGAGAAGCATCCCGGCAGAGTGGTTCTGATAACGGCCCATCGCCGTGAAAATTGGGGTACCCCCATGCAGCGCATAGTTCGTGTGCTGGCCCGGCTGGCATATCGTTATTCCGATACCCTTTTCGTTTTTCCTATGCATCGTAACCCGGAGGTGCGCAGGGTCATAACCGGTGAACTGGCTAACCTGAGTAACGTTATGTTGGTAGAACCGCAGGGTTATGAGCCTTTTATTCATCTCATGAAACGCAGCCATCTTATTATCACCGATTCCGGTGGCGTTCAGGAAGAGGCTCCATCGTTGGGGATTCCCGTGCTTGTACTGCGTGAGCGCACTGAACGTCCGGAGGCAGTAGATGTGGGCACTGTTCGTCTGGTAGGTACCGATGAGGAAAATATCTTCATGCAATCGGTTGAGCTGCTGGATAATGATGAAGTCCGCCGAAAAATGTCAGGAATAGCCAATCCCTATGGCGATGGTAAATCCGCAGAGCGTATCCTGGCCGGGGTTATACAATATTTCGGTCTGGAAGTTGCCGATAAAGAAAATTAACGGCTTTCTAAGATAGTAACAGCATCATAATCATTTTTATCACAGGTTTTTTTGCCGATATGTTGAATAATTGAAGTAAGGCCCGGCGTATGGGGAGCTATCTCCAGTCGGAATGCTTTATAATGGCGGAGGTGGTTATATGAAGTATAAATCAATTCTCGTCCCGGTCAGCGGTGCCGATTATGCGGAAGAAATGATTGAATTGGCTTGCAAACTGGCGGATCGGGATGAGGCTGAGCTTCATGCTCTATATGTTTTTGTCGTTCCCCGGACACTGCCCATCGATGCCTCGGTTCCCGCGGAAGAGAATAAAGGTGCAGAGATACTGGCCCGTGCAGAAGCTGTAGCTGCCTCTGTCGGCGTAAGCATCAGGACTCATTTCTATCAATCGCGTTCTGCCGGCGTATCCGTTTTGGATGCCATTGAACGTTTACAGGTAGATCTTGTTATTCTAGGCGTAAGCGGTGAACCTCGGGTGGGCGGTATATTCTTTGGTGCCACAACCAATCTTGTTTTGAAAAATGCGCCCTGTCGGGTATTGATCGGCAGAGCCGGCATGGAGGGTTGAAATGAAGATAGTTATTATGGGCTGTGGGCGTGTGGGCATATTGCTTGCCAAGATATTGGACAGCGAAGGGCATAAGGTAGCGGTGATAGATAGAGATAGCCTGGCGTTCGATGATCTTTGTGAAGATTTTCAAGGACATATGATAACCGGTAACGGCATCGATGCCGATGTGCAGCGTGAGGCGGGTACGGCAGATGCCGATGCCTTTGTAACCGCTACCAGGGATGACAATACCAACATCATGGCGGCGCAGGTGGCTAAAGAGATATTCGGTGTTCCCAGGGTGGTGGCCAGAATATATGATTCGGAGAGAGAACATATCTTTCATGAACTGGGCCTGAAGACTATATGTCCCGTTACGGTAGGGGCGTTTCAGATAAGGAATGCCATTCTTGCCGATACACTGAGACGCACGCCTCTCGAAACAACCAATAATCTGGAGCTTATCGAAGCTGCGCTTCCGGAAGATCTTGACGGTAAGAAAGTGCGCGATATCCAGAGTCCCGGGGAGGTCAGGGTTGTTGCCCTGGAAAGAGAAGGTTTATCTATGATACCCAACGGGGATACCTCATTGAAGAGTGGCGATACCATAACCATCGTCATTTCCAGAGATGTAATGCCCAGGCTGCAGGCCCTTCTGGGCATAAAGGCATAATATTAGGCTTCAGGCTGAAATAGTTAAGGCATGATTATTGAAGGGAGGGAATCCTATGTATGTGATATTGGTAGGAGGCGGTAAGGTGGGTTATTATCTTACCAGAACCTTATTGGCTGAAGGGTTTGAAGTTACGCTAATTGAAAAAGAGAGAGCGGTATTCGAAAAGCTTTTTCAAGAGTTCAAGGATTCCGTGGTTCTGGGAGACGGTACGGATATTAGATTACTGCATAACTCAGGCGCCGGCCGGGCGGATTTACTGGTTTCAATAACCGGACATGATCAGGATAATCTGGTAGCCTGCCAATTGGCCAAAAGAAAATTTGGAGTAGGTCATACCATCGCCAGGGTTAATAATCCCAAGAATGAAAATATCCTACGTCGTCTGGGTGTCGATACCACACTCAGTAGTACCAGAATCATTTTTAATTTGATTGAGCAGGAAGTAGCTGCTCAGGTGAGCAGGCTACAGGAAACAGAGGCCGGGAGCCGGGGCATAAATGGCTGAGAATATACTTTCCAGAATAAGACGGGCGGAGGAAGAGGCTGCATTAACGGTATCAGCTGCCAGAGAGAGCGCTGTGGATATAATACGCCGTGCCTCCACGGATGCCGAGGCCTTGCTGGCGGAAAAACGGCGGCAGGGAGAGGCTCGAGCAGCATCTTTAATTGCCGAAGCAGAGGCTCTATCAAAGGCCGAAACAGAGGAACTTAAGCGCTTGTCAAATCAACAAAAAGAACGCCTGATCGATATGGCTGAAAAGGGCCGTGAAGAGGCGATAGGCTACGTTCTGAAGGGGGCTCTTAGTCGTTATGGCCGTAGCTGAAATGCTCAAAGTCAGGCTGGTGATACATAAGAGTGCAGTGAGCGAGGTTATCAGTACTCTTCAAAACAGCGGCTTGATGGAAGTTGAACGGCTTGCCGGTGATAATATTGAAAGTGAGACGCATGAGCATCTTGATATGCTGCCATTGCCGGATAATATCAATATCCTTACACGTTTAGTTTCCGAAATGAATTACATAGTGGATTTTCTCTCCCCTTATGCTGTACGCAGGGAGGGCCTGTTGGATAGGCTTTCACCTTCCCGGCTACCGATCAGCCGGAAGCAATTTGAAGCTGTTGCTCATAATTACAGACGTTATGAGCATATATATGATGATCTTTTCGTCATGGAAAATCGTATGATCGAGATACGCAATGAAAAGGCTCGGTTGGAGCATGATATAGAAGAGCTGGAGCCCTGGAGAGAGCTCGATATCCCATTAGGTGACGCGGCATCTACAGGCAGAGCAATGTTGCTCATGGCCTCTATGGATGAAAAACGATTACCCGATTTGATTGCCGAGTTGAAAAAACACAGAGAGCCCTTTCATATTGAGAAAATATCCGCCTTTGCCGGACGACTTTATTTTCTCTTTGTTGCCATATCCACCGATACGGAAGCTTTGACCATTATTCACAAATACGATCCTGTTTTATGGGATTTTCCGCCTGGAACACCCCCGGCATCCATCAGGCTGGACCAGCTTCGGGAAGAATTGAACCATTTGGAGCAGGAGATGTCTGAAATAGAGAAGCAGGCCGTTGTTATAGCTGCGGATATCGATACTTATAAAGCTGCCTGCGATTATCTGCGCCTGGAACTGGAGCGTTATACTGTGCTGGAAAAAGTGGCTGGCACAGAGAGTGTAACGGTTATCGATGGCTGGGCCAGAGCCAGGGATGCGGATGAGCTTAACCGAAGAGTCCATACCGTTACTCCTTTAGCTGAAGTGACTTTTCGTAATCCGTTACCCGGCGAGGATGTGCCCGTGTCCCTAGTGAATTCCCGCCTGACCAGGCCCTTTGAAATCATAACCAGGCTTTATAGTCTGCCATCTTTTAGAGAACTGGACCCTACCTCTTCTCTGGCAATCTTCTTTTTTATCTTTTTTGGTATGGCTTTGGGCGATGCCGGTTATGGGACGGTTATGGCATTGCTTTCTTTGGCAGGCCTGCGTTTTCTGCGTCTTAGCGACAGCGGACGTAATTTTTTACAACTGCTCCTGATCTGCGCCGTTTCGACTATTATCTACGGAGCTTACTCCAAAGCCTGGTTTGGAAATCTGATCTTTCCCGATTATGACTTTGTGGGGGGGTTCATAACAGTTATGATAGTTTCCCTGGCGCTTGGAGTAGTCCACCTTATTTATGCCATCATGGTTGAACTTTACGATAACGCCAGGCACGGTGATAGAGCCGCTGCTATTCTGGACCAGGGAAGCTGGCTGCTTTTTATTGCCGGTACACTGCTCTTCTCTCTGTCACGTGCTCTCAGCCTGCCGGCAGCTGTCGGTGTGGCGGGCAATTATCTCTTTGCTTTCGGTGCTTTGGCCTCTATTTATAGCATGGGGCGGATGCAAAAGAATATACCAGCCCGGTTGGCTGTAGGTCTGGGTACTTTCTATATGAGTGTTACCGGTTTTCTGGGAGATGTTCTTTCGTATCTCAGACTTCTGGCGCTGGGGCTGGCAACCGGCGGCATAGCCGTGGTGGTCAACCAAATCGCTCGGCTCTTTCGTGATATTCCGTATGTGGGCCTGTTGCTTATGATACTGATTATGGCGGTTGGCCATATTATGAATATGGCCATAAATATCTTTGGCGCCTTCATTCATTCCACTCGTTTGCAGTTCGTGGAGTTTTTCGGCAAGTTCTATGAAGGCGGTGGCCGGGAATTTCGGCCCTTTGCCGCCGGTACTAAGTATATAGAGATTATAGATAAAGAGGGTGCGGGTTAGCTGTTATAAGGAGGTAAATATGGATATCTTGGGAATAGTCCTTTCCTTTGCCGGAGCGGCGCTGGCAGCCGGCTTAGCCGGCATAGGCTCATCTATCGGCGTCAGCATTGTAGGGCAGGTTGCGGCCGGTCTGATAACAGAAGAGCCGGGGAAATTCGGTCAAACGCTCATTTTGCAGGCTCTGCCGGGCACCCAGGGGATCTACGGCTTGCTGGTAGCCTTTCTGGTAATTTTTAAGATCGGCGCCATAGGCACGCTTAAGGCAGTCACTCCTGGACAGGGGATGGCCATTCTACTGGCCTGCCTGCCGGTAGCTCTGGTCGGGCTCTTTTCAGCCATTGCTCAGGGGCAGGCAGCAGCGGCCAGCATAGGCCTAATTGCCCGGCGTCCGGAGGAGCTGGGCAAAGGCATTATATATCCGGCGTTTGTAGAGACCTATGCGGTGCTGGCGCTTATTGCCAGCATACTGTTGCTGCAAGGGGTGACCCTCTGATATGTCGCTGGAAGCCATTGAAATGAGAATTTCAGTCGATGCTCGGGCTGAAGCAGAGCGTATAATCGATGAGGCTCAGGCACGTGCAGCCGATATAACATCACACGCCGCCGATAATGGGCAACGTATTATAGAAGAAATACTGTCCAAAGCAGAGAATAAGGCCGAAGAGCAGCGTCGTCGGGCATTAGGGATGGCCGGCTTAGAAAGGCGAAAAGAGCTGTTGCAGGAGAAGAGGCGCCTGCTGGATACAGTCTTTGAATCTGCTATACGGCGTTTGAATGATCTACCGACGGATGATTACTTCTCTCTTATTTTCGCCATGATAACCAAAGAAGCACCGCACGGCGATAAAGAGTTGGTTTTAAGCGAAACCGATTTTGCACGCCTTCCGACGGGCTTTATGGAAGACCTTAATAAAAAATCGGCTGAGGCCGGCATCGATGGGGAATTAAGGCTCTCTCCCGAGCGACGCGCTATAAGAGGAGGTTTTATGCTGAAATGCGGCGGATTGGAATTCAACGGCACCTTTGAGCGCCTGATAACAGGCATGAGGCCCAAACTTGAACCCGGAGTCATCGAGCGTTTGGGATTCGATAAAGCGAATGTATAACGATATTCGCTATGCTTATGCCACAGGCCGTATAAGGTCTCTCCAGAAAGATCTGGTTGATGAAACAACGATTCGTAGGATGTTGGAGGCGCCTGATGAGGAAGCCGCCTTTGCCGTTATTATGGAAACTTCCTATGCGGCATATGCAACCGGGGCAGGAGTAAGCGATTATGAAAGGATGTTGGAATCCGGACTGATAGAGGCCTACAGGCTGGTGCGGTCCATATCTCCGGATGGCGCTCTCACGGATATTTTGCTGCGTCGCTATGATCTGCACAACGTCAGGATAATTATCAAAGCGGAGCATATCGGTACGGATTATAAGCATCTGATAGTGCCTATGGGAAGAATCGATCCCGATACTATCGCCGCCGCCTGGCATGTGAGCCGTGAGAAACGGGAAGAGAGAAGTGAAAGTTCACATATTTCACCTCTAACATCTCAAATCTTACTCCCTCGATGGCTGGAACGCCTTCTCTATCGGGCGGCTTTGATGATTGACAACAGCGGCGATCTCTATCTGGTGGATCTGATGCTGGATAAAGCCTGGTTTCGCGCCCTGAAAGTATGGTCGAAAAAAAACTCTCATTATCTGTATGCCTGGCTGATAGTCAGGATAGATGCCGTAAATATTATGGGGATGTTGAGATTAAGAGCCAGTGGCTGGTCTAGGGAACGGTGGCGTGAAATTTTTATCGAAGGCGGCAGGGTAAGCCGTGGTAAGCTGGAAAGCCTTTACGATCTTGCGCCTGAGCAGGCGGCAGCCGGGTTGCTAAATACGGCTTACCGGCGTGAAATAGAGGAAGGATTGGAAGATTACCGAAAGCACGGCGAACTGTCATATATGGAGGCGCTCTTTGAAGCCCGTCTTTTGGAAGTTTTGCAAGCCGAACGATATATAACCTTCGGCTCGCAGCCATTGCTGGCTTATCTTCTTCGCAAAGAGGCTGAGGTTAGGGCCCTACGGATGGTGATGATTGGGAAACTGAACGGATTGCCTCATGATATCATACATAAGCGTTTGAGAGCTTTTCTCTGCAGGTGATCCGGTAAAGGAGCAGATATGGCGGCTGAAAACACCAGAATGGTATTGATAACGGATGACGATGCCCTGTGGGCCTTTGCAGCCTTTGGCGTAAAAATGCACCGGGTCTACAACAGGGAGGAATTAGCCGGTGCCTGGCGCGAGGCCGTCGGCGGTGCCTATAGCCTGATCTTTATTACGGAAACGCTGGCGGCAGAGAATTCGGAGCTGATCGTGGAAAATGAATCTCCCTTTCCGATAATCGTTCTCTTGCCGGGTGCCCGTGGCAGCCGAGGAACGGCTGCCGAATATATTCGGCGGGCGGTGGTCAGGGCATTAGGGGCGGATATAACAAAGACAGGTTAAGGCGCTGAGGATACAGGTCTGTTATTCGGGATGAGGATTCGTTTATTTAAGGGGCGGAAAGTTCCAGATCAGAAACGAAAAACGAGAGGCTGGAGAAGAGTTTTGAGGAGGACTTGCATGGGAAGCATGGAGCCAACAATCAACAACCAACAACCGGCAACGCGCTCGCAGAGCGCATCTTCGGCACAGGGAGTTATAACCAGGGTATCCGGCCCATTGGTAGTGGCTGATAATATGAAAGATGCTCGCATGTATGATGTGGTCAGGGTTGGAGAAGAGAAACTGATAGGTGAGATAATAGAAATCAGGGGCGATGCCGCTTCTATACAGGTCTATGAAGAAACATCCGGACTGGGCCCCGGCGATCTTGTATATGCCACCGGCGCTCCACTTAGCGTCGAATTGGGGCCCGGTCTGCTGGAGTCCATCTATGACGGTATTCAGCGTCCGCTCAACGTGCTGGCCTCGAAGTCCGGGGATATGCTGAAACGCGGTGTCGAAGCTCCCGGCCTCGATCCGGAGCGACTCTGGGATTTTATGCCTGTAGTGGAAACCGGCGCCATGGTCAGGCAGGGCGATGTTATCGGCATAGTGGAAGAGACGGAAGTGGTGGCGCACCGCATCATGCTTCCACCCGGATTAACCGGGCGTATAATCGATATTCGGAGTGGTGCTTTTCATATAACGGATATCATTGCCCGTTTGCAAATGGAGGATGGAACTGTTAGAGAGATAGCTATGCTGCAGCGTTGGCCGGTACGTATAGGTCGTCCCTACAGCTCAAAGCATCCACCGCAGGAACCGTTGATTACCGGACAGAGGGTTATCGATACATTCTTTCCCATCGTCAAGGGCGGCACAGCCGCCATACCCGGCCCCTTCGGCTCAGGCAAAACGGTTACTCAGCACCAGTTGGCCAAGTGGGCTGATGCTGATATTGTCGTCTATGTGGGTTGTGGTGAGCGTGGCAACGAGATGACCGATGTTCTGATGGAATTTCCTCATCTCAGCGACCCGCGTACCGGCAAGGCTCTGATGAAGAGGACTGTGCTGATAGCCAATACGTCGAATATGCCCGTGGCCGCCCGAGAGGCTTCCGTTTATACCGGTATCACTATTGCCGAGTATTATCGGGATATGGGCTATAACGTAGCTCTCATGGCTGATTCTACCTCACGCTGGGCGGAAGCACTGCGAGAGATGTCCAGCCGTCTGGAGGAGATGCCGGGCGAGGAGGGCTATCCTGCATATCTGGGTTCCAGACTGGCCGGCTTCTATGAGCGTGCCGGTAGCGTGACCTGTCTGGGCGGTGCAGAGGTTAAGGGATCTATCAGTGTTATCGGGGCAGTCTCTCCCCCCGGCGGTGATCTCTCCGATCCGGTAGTCCAGGCCACGCTTCGTGTAGTCAAGGTCTTTTGGGGATTGGATGCACAGCTGGCTTACAGACGGCACTTTCCGGCCATCAACTGGCTGTTGAGCTATTCTCTTTATGTGGATGCCATACGGCAATCTCTGCCGGAAGACCAGAAAGACCTTGTCATACTGAGAAACGAGGCTATGCAGATACTGCAGCAGGAGGCCGAGCTTCAGGAGATAGTACGCTTAGTCGGGGTGGATGCTCTATCGGTTGATGAGCGCCTGATACTGGAAACGGCCAGGTCGTTACGAGAGGATTTTCTCTATCAGGAAGCTTTCAATGCCGTCGATACCTATGTTTCACTGGCTAAGCAGTATCTCATGCTCAGGAATATTTTGCTCTTCCACAGCCTGGCCGGCCGGGCGTTGACTGACGGCGTACCGCTTAACCGGATAACGGCATTGCCGGTGCGGGAGAGCATTGCGCGTATGCGTTACAATCCGGAGGACAGGATGGAGCGCCTGTCAGAGATAGGTGCAGAGATAGAGGCCTCGCTGAAAAAGCTCATAGATGAAGCGACGGCTCTTGCGGAGGGATTATAATGCAGAAGGAATATCTCACCGTGGCGGAGGTAGTAGGGCCGTTGATGCTGGTGCGGGCCGTCGAAGGTGTAAAATTTGCCGAGCTGGCTGAGATAGAGTTGCCTGATGGGGAGATAAGACACGGCCGTGTGCTTGAGATCAGCGGTGACACGGCTTTGATCCAGCTCTTCGAAGGTACGACGGGGATGAATATTTACAGCAGCAGAGTGCGTTTTCTGGGTCGCAGTCTTGAGTTCGGAGTTTCAGAGGATATCCTGGGCAGGGTTTTCGACGGTCTTGGACGGCCAATAGACGATGGACCGGAAATTATCCCGGAAAGGAGGCTGGACATAAACGGAGAGCCTATCAACCCTTATGCGCGTGATTATCCCTCCGAATTTATTCAGACAGGTATCTCTGCCATAGATGGTTTGAATACTTTAGTGCGCGGGCAGAAGCTGCCTATATTCTCTCTTTCCGGATTGCCGCATTCCAGAATAGCCGCTCAGATAACCAGACAGTCCAGGGTTCTCGGCACTACAGAGAAATTTGCCGTAGTCTTTGGAGCTATGGGCATAACCTATGAGGAAGCGGAATATTTTATCAGCGATTTTCGCCGTACAGGTGCCGTAGACAGATCGGTTATCTTCATCAATTTAGCTAATGATCCGGCAGTAGAACGGATTGCCACCCCTCGGATGGCTTTAACGTCTGCTGAATATCTGGCTTTTGATAAGGGCATGCACGTGCTGGTTATTCTGACCGACATGACTAATTATGCCGAAGCCTTAAGGGAGATATCCGCTGCCAGAAAAGAGGTGCCGGGACGTCGCGGCTATCCCGGCTATCTTTACACGGACCTGGCAACTATTTATGAACGGGCCGGGCGTATCAGGGGACGCGAAGGTTCAATTACCCAGATACCCATCCTCACTATGCCGGAGGATGACAAGACGCACCCTATTCCGGATCTCACCGGTTATATTACTGAGGGCCAGATTATTCTCAGCCGTGAGCTGCATCGTCGCGGTATCTATCCTCCTATCGATGTTTTACCGTCACTCTCTCGTCTCAAAGAGAAAGGTATAGGCAAGGGCAAAACACGTGAAGACCACTCCAGCCTTTCCAGCCAGCTCTTTGCCGCCTATGCCAGAGGCAAGGAGGCCAAAGAGCTGGCCGTGGTTTTGGGCGAGGCTGCCCTGTCTCCGGAGGATAAGATGTTTGCCGATATGGCGGATGCCTTTGAGGAACGCTTTATCAAGCAGGGAGAGAATGAGAACCGTGGTATCGAGCAGACCCTCGATATCGGCTGGCGGTTGCTGGCACTGCTGCCGCATAGTGAATTGAAGCGCGTTAGCGAAGAATATATCGAAAAATATATGGAGTAGAGAGCATGCGTATAGCCGTTAATCCCACCAGAATGGAACTGCTGCAGCTCAGGCGTAGGCTGGCTATAGCCGTCAAGGGCCATAAGCTGCTGAAGGATAAGCAGGATGAGATGATCCGGCGCTTTCTTCTGCTGACAGAAGAAGTACGGGATTTGCGCCGGGAAACAGAACAGCTGCTGGGAAAAGTCTATAGCCGTACTCTCATGGCACGTGCACAGATTTCCGAAGCCGAACTGCGGGGCAATCTGCTTGTATCGACCGCTCCGCTCCAAATTGCTTGCGAGCGTGATATCATCATGAATGTTCCGGTACCGGCCTGCAATATAGCTGAGGCCGGAGATCCCTTCTCCTATAGCCCTCTTTCTATGCCCGGTGAGTTGGATGAAGCCGTAGCATTACTGCGCAAAACCATGCCTTTGCTGATCAAGCTGGCTCAGATGGAGAAAACCGTTCGCATTCTGGCGGCAGAGATAGAACGCACCCGGCGCCGGGTCAATGCCCTGGAGTATGTGCTTATCCCCAATTTACAGGAGACCGTCAGATATATAGGTATGAAGCTGGGCGAACTGGAGCGTGAGGGCATAGTCAGGTTGATGAAGATTAAGGAGATAGTGCGGCAATGAAACGGTAGGCTTATAATATTTGTTTGCTGCCGTTTCCGAATTGACATCTATGACGCAGGACGGAATCTTTTTTAAAAACGACAAATTGACGCCGGTGATTTTGAGATACCGCGGCTACAAAAATAAAGTTATATTATAACTTTCTGTAAAAGAACTTATATTCGGAGGAAGGAGATTCCAAAATAGTGGCGAATACATAACATATAAAGTCTTATAAGTGACTATAAGAGGTAGACATGACACGACGTATAGACAGAGAACAGGGCATTCCTATTTACCGCCAGTTGAAAGAGATACTGCGCCGATCTATTTTTGATGAATTCAATCCCGGCGATAAATTCTACTCCGAGGGGCAGATCGCTCGGAAGTATGATGTTTCCAGCATGACCGTAAACAAGGTTATCTGCGAACTGGCGCTGGAAGGCCTGCTTTACAGGGTGCAGGGGAAAGGCACTTTTATAAGTAATAGAGAAGTTGGTCAAAAAAAGAATATAGTAGTTCTGTTGCCTCTGGAAACGCCGGAGATATTCAGTGATGATTTCTTCAGCATCATCTGGAAAGGTATGGAGAAAGAGGCTGGTATTCTGGGTCTGAATCTTATCACGGTCGGCTACTCCGAGCATAAGCGCAAGATGGAAGATTACATAAATATCTTGGATCACAACGGGATCAAAGGCGCCGTTTTGCTGGATATCGGAGCCAATGAATTGCTCTATCTGCGGGATGCCGGCATCCCTGTGGTTTTGCTCGATTATATCCGTTCTACAGGCGATGGCGTTGTCAGCATATCCACTGATAACGTGGACGGTGCGATAGAGATAGTCGAATATTTGATCGGCTTGGGGCATAAAAGGATTGCTTGTATCGGTGCTCTGACGGAAAGCCCCAGTTTCTCCGAGAGGATCAAGGGTTATAGGACCGCTTTGATGAGGCGAGGATTGGAGGTCGATGAAGCACTGATACGCATCAGCGACCGGAGCTTACTGAAAGATAGGGGCAAAACGGCCATGTTCAATTGCGGCTACCGGGCCATGAAGGAATTGCTGAAGAGTAAAAAGCATTTCACGGCTGTTTTTGCCGTCAATGATACCATAGCACTAGGTGCCGTCAAGGCTATAAAAGAGGAGGGGCTATCCGTTCCTCAAGATATCAGTATCGCCGGCTTTGACGGGGCTGTCTCGGCTGGAAAGTCCGATCCGCCCCTGACCACTATGAATATCTTTACCGAAAAGATGGGGCAGTTAGCGGTGCGGATACTAAACGATATCACAGTTATCGATGAGCCCAGGGAGATAATGATATCTTCGCAGTTGATTGTCAGGGAATCCTGCCGGCGGCTATAAATGAGGCAATCGCAAAACCCAAAAAAAGGATGGATAAAGAGAATGGAGTGACCGCCCAAGCGTTGCAGGGCACTGGCCGGAGCCCGCAACATAGTACCATTAACGAGAAGGAGGTGCGCACAACAAATGAACAACAGAGGATTTACGCTTATCGAATTGTTAGTAGTTATTGCGATAATAGCGCTTCTTGCCAGTATCCTTTTTCCTGTTTTCAATCAAGCACGGGAGAAGGCCCGTCAGACTACCTGTGCCAGCAATCTAAAACAGATTTATTTGGCGATATCGATGTATGCCAGCGATAATGATGGTTATTTCCCATCCGGCTGGCAATATTATACTTATAGCGGAGGGTATCCTTACGTCGGGGAGTGGGTCTGGAAGACGGGTCTCTATCCGGCATATGCATCTTCCAAAGAGATTTTCTTTTGTCCGGGTACCAGCAATGGGTACAGAGGGCGAGAATATTTTATAAAAACCTGGGGTTATTATCAAACCGGATATTTCTATTGGCCCGATTGCGACGGCAGGTGGGCAGGGGGGGTACAATATGGGTATTATCGCAGTTATATGGGGGGCTCGGCCGCCCCGGTCGGGTATCATGCACCTTTGGGGCCGGCCAGGGAGGATGATGATCACGGCAAGCCTATTATCCAGGATGCATGGAGTGGGGAAGGTGCCGCCAACAGCAATCATGCGGCACCGGGAGGTCGGCCTTACGGTTTGAATTGCCTCTTCTTCGAGGGCAATGTTCTTCATTACCCTGCTGAGAAATTATCGTTACATAGTTCTTCACGGTTAATATGCAGGCCGTGAAAGAGAGTCTTTGCAGCCTTTGTTTAGAAGCAGGCCGGGGAATATTGAAAGGGGATGAATAGAGATGAAAAAAATGGTGCGGGTATTGCCGGGCATAGCAATATATCTGCTTTTATGCCTTGTATCTGGGAACGTTAGTTGTGCAGATATGGAGCAGGGAGAGAAGAAGACGACGGTGTACTTTCCTGTAACCGTCCTGGGCAACCCGGGCTTCGAAACCGGTGCTTTGGCGGGAAGAACAAACGCACCGATGTGGGGTGCGATACGGGTTACGCCGGCTGCCGGCTATGGTTTGGATACCGATGACGCCCACAGCGGGAAGGCCTCCTATAAAATCAGTTGCCAGAATGCAGAAGGATGGCACTATCTGACGGGGGAGGACATCGGGGCCTGGCAGATAATTCCGGGAGCCGATTACCGGCTAAGGGTTTGGATGAAGGGAGAGGAGATTTCGTCCGGCACCGCTTGGGCAAAGATAATCTGGCGCAAGGAGGACGGGGGCAATATAGGCGGCGGTGTCAGTATTAATGTGCGCGCTGCAGGGCAATCCTTTGATTGGAGGGAGTTTGTCTCGCAAACGGCCAGGATTCCGGCAGAGGCCAGGAGTTATATCATTCAAATCGGCGTCGGCCCCAAGTTCGCAGGTACAGTTCGTTTCGATGACATAACTCTGGAGGTTGAGCATGAGCAATCGTTGGACTTTCCGGAGGCAAAAAAAGGCCTTGTCGCTCACTGGAATTTCGATGAGGGAGAGGGAGAGATTCTGCGCGATCTCTCCGGCTATGGGAATCACGGCAAAATTTCCAACCCTATCTGGCAGGAAGGGATAGCCGGAAAGGCTTTGCTCTTCAGTAAGGATACGCGGGTAAAAGTGCCTCATGATTCGGTTTTTATCTTTCGGGATGGAGAATTCAGCCTGGAAGCCTGGGTCAAGCCGATAGAAAAGAGAGGGCACAATGTCATCCTTTTCAAAGGCACGAATATCAACCTGCCATGCGAATATTACTTTGGCACTTTGAATAACGATGTTCGCTTGCTTGGCGGCGATATGGGACATCACTGTATTCGTGTAGCGCTTGATGAAAACAAATGGAACCACCTGGTTGTCAGCGGAGATGGCAAGGTTGTCAAAGTTTATCATAATGCCAGGTTCTATGGGGTCTGTGCTTATTCACATCTTCTTTTTTCACGCAGCCCCTTATGGATCGGTTTTGAACCGGGTTACAAGACATTTTACAACGGCCTCATTGATGAATTGAAGATCTATAACAGAGCGCTTTCCCGTGAGGAAGTCAGGGAGCATTTTGAGCAGTTTGCTGTTCAATCACCGAATGGCGGCAAGTGAGGAGCTGAAGGATAGTGAAAAAAGGTCAAAAAAAGTTGCTGGTGATTATTCTCCTGATGGCCGGCTTCTGCTTTATGCACTTGAGAGCCGATGCAAACGTTGAATTATCGCCGTATATAATAGGAGCCGTTTGCCGTCCCGACCAACTGCAGGATGCTGCCGGCAGGCAGGCAACATACCGTGAGAATCTGCATATATACCTCTACAATCCGCGAAAGGAGGTCTTGAAAGTCGACCATGTAAGGATAAACGGCTGTGATCTGTCAACCCTGATAACAGCCGACGATGTCCTGTGGTATGTCGTCAACCCTTTGGAAATTCCATCATCGGCATTTGGAGAGTTAATTATTCGTTATATGGAGATGGGGATGGCCCCAGCCGCTGTCAAGGTGGAATTGCTTGATGCCCAGGGAAAGGTTGTCGGCAGCGGCATGGTGCCGGTAACTTCACAGGAACCTGTCGCCTGCCAGGCCATCGGTTTTGAAGAAGATTATAAAACCATCTATCTTTATGTTTTACCGGCCGATATGGACAACATTACCATAAAAGAAATTTATTGTAATGGCAAAAAAGCCGCATTTTGGGGAGAAAAGGTATTGGAAAAGGGCTGTGTAAGCCCTGTGGTTATCAATCTTTCCCAGCCGATTGGCAGGCATGTTTTTGTTATGATCAAATTGATAACCGATAAAGGGACCAGTTACCTTCTTTCTAGAATAATAGAGCCCTTTTTCTCTATCGGTATGTACCGTTGCCATCGGTATGGCGGTAATTTCCGATCGGCGGAACGTGAAAGATATGAACGTAATTTCGGCAAATGGGCGCAACCGTATCTGGAATATCTTACCGGTCCGGGAAGGGCGGGTTGCGCTGTGCCGCAGTGGCTTGATGATTGCCAAAAGCACTTTATCAATACCATAGCGCCTGATTTTACTACCTGGATTCACGTACCCGAAGCGGTTACCCTGTTGAAAGAAAGAAACTTGAGATTGGTCAGCCAAAAAAACGACCCTGCCATAATCTCTTATCCTGGCTTGCATCACCTTTATCTGGCTGACGAGCCGACCGGCATCAATGCGGCACGTTCGTTGAGTAAGCGCCTGCAGGCTTTACGCAAGTCCTGCAATTCTCGGATTCCTTGCAAAATCGTCTTTTGCAATCTGGGTTCTTCACCTTGCGATTATACTTATATTGATGCCGCTGATTATGATGTCTACCCCATAGGCGCTTCAGCTCAAGGAGTGCCGTTTGGTGTTGGTGGCGGGATAAGGGCATTGCAAAGAATCATGGCCCCACGGCCGGTGGGTTTTGTGCCCCAAGCCTTTCGCAGTCACCCGGATAAAAAGACATTGGGAGGTTGGAGACGTTTTCCCACACCGGATGAAGAACGGTGGATGGTATACAGCGCTATTGCCAATGGTGCCAAAAGTATCACCTATTTTGCTTACTCTCTGGAAAGCTACGAACCTGTCGAAGGTGTTGGAACAGCCGCTATGGTCGGCATTCCTGAGGCCGTAGACCTTTGGCAGGAGATCGGCCGCATTAATTTAGAGCTGGCTGTCACGGGTCCCTGGCTGATGAAAGGCTGTCTGCTGAAACAATATCGGGTAAATGGCTTGGAGGTATCGCTTATCGGTGTTGGGAAGGATACATTGCTTGTTATACCCATAAATCGTAATTACTCCCTGATAACGGGTAACATCTGTGAAGAATATATTCCGCAAAGGCTTAAAAAGATTGTTTTGCCTGTAAATCTGCCGCCGTATCTAAGTGTGGTCAAGAGTGTCTTTGAGGTTACACATAACGGTATGGAAGAGCTAAACTTTACTACTATCGGGGGAAAGGCGACAATCAATTTGCCTGCTCTGGAGACCGGTAAAATAATTGTTCTGACCTCGGCCTCCAATTTGAAAAGCAAAATGGAATCCAGACGAGTATCCCTTGCCGGTACAGAATAAAGCATTCTTTTGTAATGAGCACGGGTTTATCTGATTTGGTCAATACTTTTGTAAGAGGTTATTGCTATGTTTTGCATGAAAAGGTCTGAGAAGGTATGCTTATCGCTGCTTGTTGCTGTCTTGTTGTTTGGCGGAATTGGTGGCAACTGCGCTTGGGCGGAAGAAATAACTTTTGAGAGCCGTTTTACGGATACGGTGGGCATACCGGGTTATCAGGGCGGGCAGGCTTGGGAGTTCGACGGCCAAAAAAGCTGCGTCATTATGAAAACATCCTTAAAATTGCTGGATAAATTCACGATTTCCTGCTGGGTAATGCCTTACAGTCAAAAAAATGGTGCTATTCTGGAGGTACCAGAAAAACTGGGCATCTATCTTGATATTTACAATACGCGCTGGGTGCGTTTCAAGGCAAACTTCAATGGTCATGTTCTTGTTACACCCGGTAATATCATCACGGGGTACGATGTTTGGACTCACGTTGCCGTAACTTATGACGGTCGGCAGCTGAGACTGTTTGTCAATGGTATGCCGCTGGCCGAAAAAACAATAACAGGCCAGACTTTGGCACTTGAAAAGGTTTGTTTGGGCGCCGGGCATAACGGCCGGGCATCTTTTTTCGGTGGAATTGACGAGCCCGTCATATCCAAGGATGTTTCCGATTTTACCGGATTATTGGAAAAAATTTTTACACAAAAAATGAATTTACACAAAAGCAATGCGTCGGCATTCGCCACAGGCGCTTGCCATAAGAATGATCATTATCTTGTCTGGGCAGCAGGACCGACGGAGATGATAGCCAGAGATATGGCGCCCCCTGCTTTATCGAATAAGACAAGGGTGGAGATGGCGCAAAATGAAGTGGAAAGCCTGCAGATCGTTCTTCATCCCTTGCAGGATCTGGATAATGTCGAAATAAAGATCTCTGCTCTCCAAAATGAGCGGGGAGATATCTTTCCTGCATCCAATATTACTCTTCACAAGATAGAGTATATCTATAATCCGCCGGAGCTTTTCGGCACCGGGTGTCGTCGAAAAAAGGATGGCTTCTATCCGGATGCTCTGCCGATTGTGAATAATCCTTGCAATCTTCAATCATCAACAGGCAATCAGCCCTTTTTGATCAGCTTTTTTACTTTTGACGGGGTGGCACCCGGAAAGTACAGCGGCCGCCTTCTGATTGAATCTGCAAATGCCCTGACGATGACTATTCCGCTGGATGTTACTGTTTGGGACTTTGCCTTGACTCGGGAGTCCCATCTGCGGGGCGAGTTCAACATTCTTTATGGTCGGGGATGGAGGTTCCTCGAGAAGCATTATGGTCTGGAATGGGGGAGCAAGGAATTAACGACGATCTATAAAAAATACTATCAAATGCTGCTGGATCATCGTTTAAATCCGAAGGAGATACCGGTGGATCTTTTTTCCGGGGAAGCAGACGATTACTTGTGCGATCCGCGGTTAAACAGTCACCCTGTTTTTGAATACAGCGGCGGCTTGCGTTGGACAAAACGCAAAGGCGCATTTCCGGCGGAGGAATCAATAGATTATGTTGATAAAAGCAGACTGGAAAGAGCGGTTTCCCTATTGAAGCAGAAGGGGCTTTGGTACAAGAGTTATTTTTGCCCTCAAAATATTATTGATGAAGCGGGTGCGGCAGAGGCTCACTATGTTCATAGAGTAAAGAAGCTTTATACGGATATTGCTGCGGATGCCAGGTTGGCATTGGCGTGCAACTACCATCCGGAACTGGAGGGAGCGGTAGATATTTGGATGCTGCATTGCCTGAAGTTCAACCCTTTCCAGGCTAAAATGCTTCAAGCGAAGGGTGACGAAGTATATCTTTATCTAGCCGACAGTATGGGGGGACGATACCCGAATTACTATCTCAGTTTTCCTCGTTCTGAAACCAGAGCAATGGGTTGGTTGTATCGGCTTTATGATCTTCAGGGATATGAATATTATTCCGTCAATTTATGGTACAAGAACCCTTGGCAAAAAGCCATGCCCAGCAACAATGAGGATGATAATTTCCAGGGCGTGCTCATCTATCCCGGTCCGGACGGCCCGGTTAGTTCTCTGCGATTGGAGGCCATCAGGGATGGTATGGAGGACTATGAATATTTATGGCAATTGGAAAAACGGCTCCGTTCGCTTTCCAGAGAGCTGAACTTGTCTGATGAGGATATAGATAAAATGATAAAACGATGCTGCGAATTTGTTGCACCGGCATTAAATAGAGTGCCGAATGAACCGGGCGCAATCTATAAAATGAGAAGAAGGCTTGCTGAGGAAATACTTCTTTTGGAGAGAGGCATCTGGCTTGACGTTCCCTTCGATAAAATATTCATCGGCAATGACGAAAAAAATATCAGGATAAAGGGCAAGGTTCTTTCTGGGAAGTTCTTACAAATCAACGATCAAAAAATCAGGACCGCCGAAGACGGCACCTTTGTTTTTGAATGGCACATACCGCAGGGCAATGAAACAGCCATAATGATAAACAATGACATCCTTACTT
Source organism: bacterium (assembly GCA_028685295.1). Taxonomy (GTDB): domain Bacteria; phylum UBP13; class UBA5359; order UBA5359; family UBA5359; genus UBA5359. Next base: position 9,474 of record JAQUEL010000013.1, on the reverse strand, counting down.
TTTATCGTGAAAAGAAGAGAACGAACGATAAATATGGTTGGGCGGAAACAACCGATGTCGTTGACGGTATCCTCGCCGGGCAATATGATTTCAACCTGGATATGGCCAGGGTGGCAAAGAAGAATCCCGCTCTGGATTTGATGAACTACGTTATGCCGAATATTCCCATGGTGGGATTGATGAAAAAGGGAAAAGCCTCTGTCGATTTTCAGATTGCCATCCCGCAGGGTATCAAGACTTGCCAGATCTCTTTTTCTTCGCTTCAGGGAGCGAACAGCGGGAATTATGTAAACGTATATGTCGGAAGCGCCGGCAGTTGGAAGAGGATCTATGAAGGGAAAAGCGGCTATAGCGATTGCCGGCTTTACGATGTGACTATCTCTACTCGGGACCTGCTTCCGCATTGTGCTGCGAAAGAATCCTTATTGCTACGCCTGGAGTTTGTGAATACCGCCGGCAGAGGCTTTGCAGGTATCTCTTCGCATTCATGTAAGCCATTTTTTGAGGCTGTTTACAATGGTGTTGAGATGAGCGGGCCGGGGAAGAGATAAGTCCACATAATTATGCAGTCCCCAAAACGATGGATTATCGGAGGAATGGATAGATGCGGATAAAGTTTGCTTTGATGGTTTTACTGTTTTTGATTATGCCGGTGAAGGGCATTCCTGCATTGGTTTACGACAGGGATTGTTCTGCACCCGCAGTAAACGGCATGGTGGTCAATGAAAAAGGAGTTCCGGTCTTAAATGCCGTTAGCATGATGGTCTCCATTGATCCGGGTGCAACCTTCAAATACTATATGGTGAGTGATTTCAACGGCTGGCTTTTTTATGATCATTTTGATGCCTTGGAGATGGGTTACAGAGGCGGATTTGCGGTAACGGCTTATCACCAGGATCACGGAACGGCTACCGGTTACGGCATTGCTGCCGGGGATATGTTGTATGGGAAAAAGTCTTTGAAGTTGAAAAAGGGAGAACAGAACAGCAAAACAGAATTTGCGGGAGGGAACGTTACTGCCGCACCACCGGGTGTTTATCCGGCTTTTTGGGAAAACGAGGTATTGAAACGCTACGATGCGGTCGTTTTTTGTTCGCTTCCCTGGCAAAATATCAATCTATGTATGATTGGCGACAAGAAAAACGAAGTCCGAATCAAGCAACATGGCAAGAGCTATTTTTTTTACTATTCACCGACTGTAACGGAACGATTTATCGAATTAAAATTGCAAGGATATGATAGTCGCGGCAGGAAATGTGAGCGGCTGTTTAAAATGGATTTTGATGCCGATTATCAGAATACAGGTTTTATTTCTCGCGACGGAGGTGTTATTCTTATCGGCAAGGACGACAGGACCCGGTTAGAGGTGCCGCCAGGAGCCTTTTCGGGCAGATATAACGCCGCTGTGACCATCAGGCGTTATCCTTTAGAGAACACTTCTCAATTCGGGTATATTTATGAATTTATGCCCAAGTTGGTCTTTCGCTATGACGCCAATCTCGTTCTGGCTCTGCCTGAACAGGGTGCACCTGCAGCCTGGAAAGTCGCTCGTTATGATGAAAAGGCGCAGAAGTGGCTGGATTGCCGGTATAATATGGATGTCGAATCAAAAACCATTCGTATCGAAACAAAACAGACGGGCAGGTTCCGTCTCAATCTGGAAACGGAGACATTGAGGGATCGACAAAATTTGGATAAGCTGCATACGAAATAATAAGGAGCAATATAACGATGAAACTACAAAGACATGCCGGCAATCCCGTTCTTAAACCCGAACCCCTTAATTCCTGGGAGAACCTGGCGGTCTGCAATCCTGCCGTTTGGTATGAGGACGGCCTCTTTCGCATGCTTTACCGGGCTGCCGGAGATAACGAACTGCACCGCATCTATCTTGGTCTGGCGGAGAGCCGGGACGGCATCAACTTCGAACGCGTATCGAGCGATCCCGTGCTGGCCCCCAGTGCGGACGGCCCTGATGCCGGCTGTATCGAGGACCCCCGTATAGTGAAATTTGAAGGGGTTTACTATATTACCTATGCTTATCGTCCTTTTCCTCCCCGGCAGTACTGGCTGAACCCGGAAGGCCTGGCTTATGCGCCCGGCAGTCCGGCAGGAGCGCCGCGGCTGATAAGAGAAAACCTGACCAATACCGGCCTGGCCATGTCTACCGATATGCAGACCTTTATTCGGTTGGGACGCTTGACCGAAGCCAATTCGGATAACCGTGACGTGATGTTTTTCCCAGAGCGCATAAAAGGCAAATATGTTCTTCTGCATCGGAAAAAGGAGCTGCCGGATACACCTTTCCCATCTATAAGGATCTCCTTTATGAAAGACCTGTTCGATTATAACGATGGCTTTCTATTAGCCAGGGACCGGTACTGGTGGGAAACGAAAATGGGCGCCGGTTGTCCGCCGCTGCGGACGGATGACGGCTGGCTGCTGATATATCATGCAGTCTGCCGCAAGGGAATATACCGTGCCGGGGCCATGCTTCTTGATCTGGAGAATCCACGAAAAGTGATTGCACGCACGCCGGAACCTATACTAGAGCCGAAGTATGATTACGAGTGCTCGGGGCTTTACTGCGATTGCGTTTTCCCTACCGGCACTGCCGTCGTCGGTGATATCCTCTATATCTACTATGGGGCGGCTGACAGGTGCATCTGCTTGGCTACGTGCAAATTAAGCCGGCTTATAGATTATCTGTTGAATAGAGGAAGGATAGAACGCTATGCAGAACAAGGATAATATTCTGAAGCTCGGCAGGTAAAAGGTGGATACGGCCATGTCCTGCCGCCGTCAGGTGGCGGAGAGCTGTCTCTTGGCCCCCTCCTTTTGTAGAGGAGGTCAAGGGATAAGTATTCCCTGAAGCCGAAAATTCCCTCTATTCGGCTCTTTTACGGACTATCTATCTTCGTATGATTTCCCAAGCCGCAAATGCTTATTCCCGAATTCTTATCCAATTGCCTCCATAACTGCCGTCTTATATATCTTTGCGGAATTCCTGCAAAGCAGTAACAAATATTGATAATTTCCCCTGATTCTGATACTATCCAAATTTGATATGAAAGATTTCTTATATTATGGAATGGATTTGTCGGATGTAAAATCCGTAAAGCCCTGAAGAGTGAGCCGTAGTTTACAGAATAAACCGGCCATTTGAAAGGCGGTAGGCGAGAGGTTACTATTTTGCAACGCAAAGAGATCGAGAAGAAGCTTGAAAAAATGATTGGCCGCAAGCGGCTGCTGCATTCCATTGGAGTGGCTGATGTTGCTGCTGATCTGGCCATGATACACGGGTGTGACAGAGAGAAGGCTGAGACAGCCGGTTTGCTGCATGATTGCGCCAAGGCTCTTACGCCTGAAGATATGATGAAGCTGGCTGCTTCCGAAGGATTGGCAATCGATGAGGATGAGAGATTAGAGCCTGGTTTACTCCATGCCCCGGTAGGTGCTATAATTGCCAGTAAGAGTTTCGGTGTGGAAGACAGGGATATTCTGAGAGCAATAGCAAGGCATACGACCGGAGACAGTGAAATGACCTGTCTGGATAAGATAATATATCTGGCGGATGCCATCGAGCCGGAACGAACGTTTCCCGGGGTAGATGAGCTTAGAGAACTGAGCCGCCGTGACCTCGACGAAGCCGTTCTGATGCTTCAGGAGAGGACGATAAATCGCTTGCTTCATAGAAGAACCATTATCCACAGCCGGACTATTGCTGCCAGAAACGATCTGCTGAAAAGGCATATGCACCGGAGAGGTTAATGGTTGATCGGAATAGCGATAGTAAAGGATTAAGGCATAAGAATAAGCGGGATATCATAGATAATCTCATTTTAATTGCCATTGCCGCTATCCTGGCAGTGTTATTGGTTCAGGTATATTCTCTTTGGAAGGGTATCAAGGGCCCTATCGATATATTCAATCCGCCCTTTCAGGGCAGGGAGGAGCTCACCCTTCTCCTTGTAGGTGTGGATGGAGTTGAGGAACATCAGCGAACAGATACTATAATGCTGGTCCGGATGAATTTAAAGAATAAGTATATGGGTATTCTCTCCATACCTCGTGATTCCAGAGTAGATATACCGGGATACGGCATGGAGAAGATGAATGCAGCCTTTGCTCACGGCGGTATAGAGCTGACCAAAGATACTCTTCAGAGTGTAATAGGCTTGCCCGTGGACTATTACATCATCGTTAATTTTGACGGCTTTAAATCTTTTATAGATGCTCTGGGCGGAGTGGATATAGTTGTAGATAAGAGAATGCGTTATCGCGATCGGTCTCAAAAATTAAATATAGACTTGCATCCCGGCCTACAGCATCTTAACGGTGAGCAAGCTATGGGCTTTGTTCGCTTCCGCCATGATGTTATGGGAGATATCACTCGTATAGGACGCCAGCAGCAGTTTGTTCAGGCTGTCAGCAAGCGTTTTATGTGTGCTTACAATATAGCCAGATTGCCCTCATTGATGGAGCAGCTTCGGGAAAATATCAAAACCGATATGCCGACAAAAGACCTTATTGCCCTGGCCAAGATAATGAAAAAAGAGGATCAGCTGGCAATTAAGGCCGCTACTCTTCCGGGGGCCCCAACCAATATCGGAGGTATAAGCTTTTGGCAGATAGACCCTGAGGCTGCCTACAGAGAGATCAACAACATCTTCTTCCCGCCATTTGAGGAGAAAAAGGAGAGCGGTAGCAAGCCGGCAAGCGTAGAAGTTTTAAATGGGTGCGGTATAGCCGGCATGGCTGATCAGGTGGCGAAAGCTCTTTCGGATAGGGGATACGGCATCCACAAAACCGGCAATGCCGATCACTTCGATTATCGTTCTTCCAAAGTAATAGTCAGCCGATCTGCTACCAGAGAGGGACGCCGTATTTGTAATCTTCTTAGCATAAAGGATATGCAGGTTGACAAAGAGAAGGATTGCATAACTGTTATTATAGGATTCGATTATTGCCCTTAGTCAGCTATGTAACAGCCTGAATACCGGCTTGCGGGAGTCTGACTGTGACGGAATTTCGATTCGGGTATATTCTTTTGCTTATCGTAGTCGCGCTTGTACCGACTGTGATTATAGCTTTGTACCACCGGCGTTTGACTAAGGCTGTTATTGCTATTCCAGATGCTGAAGAGAATCCGTTTAAAGCTGAGGCAGCGTTGCTTCAGTTGTTATCAGATCCGGCCGTTTCGACGGATGAGATAGAACTGCAATTACAGAAGCGCATCGGAGAGCTATCGCTCCTTTTCAGCCTGGGACAATCTCTTGCTCATACAGCAGGCCCGGAGCAAGCCGTACAGGCGATTATTTCTTATGCTATGCATATATTGCAGGTCAAAAGATGCATCTGCCTAAAATATAATGAAGCTCACGATATAATTGATATCGATGGATACTATGGTCTGAGTCGGTTATTCCTATCCGCTTACTGCTCTTGCCCGCCTGATGAAATTGTGGGTATGGCTATTCGCGAGAGCCGCACCGTCCAGGTAAATTTAGAAGATGATCTCATGGCCGACAAGCGTAAGCTTTACAAGTCTGAGGGCGTCGGCGGGCTTCTTGTTGCGCCGCTTATTTATGATGACAGGCCTGTAGGCGCATTGATAGTTTTTTCAGATAAAGATGAGGATTTTAGGCCTGAGGCCGGAAGGTTGCTGACCAGCGTGGCGCATCAGGCTGCTGCTGCTGTTCGAAATACGGCTTTATGCTCGGAACTGGAGATGCGTAATCAGCAGATTGCTGCCCTGAGCGATATTTCCGGGGCTATAAATTCCCTGATGGCACTTGAAGCCGTGATGCAAAAGATATTATGGTCGATAGCATCCATCTTTGAGGCTCGTGCCTGTCTGGTCTTTCTCTTTGATGAGAGAGAGGAACTGCGGCTGGATTCATATTGTGGTTATACAGTGGAAGACCTGCCCGATGAACCGCTCAAAAGAGGACGGGCTGTAACGGCGGTTTTGGCTACAGGCAATCCGCAGTCTGTCGATTATGAGGAAGCTCCGGAAATATTTGAACTTATCAGTTATCCTGACAATTGTCTGGCAGTATTGCTGCCTCTGGCTATCAAAAACAGGTCTACAGGTATTATGGCTGTAATCTTGCCCTTTGGTCATCCTCTGACGGTGGATGACCGAGCTCTTATGATGACTTTTGCTACTCAGGTGGCCATCGCGATAGAGAATAATCAGCTTTATGACAGCATGGAACATCGTATAAATGAATTGACAACACTGGTACGCGTGGTGGCATCGATAGCATCTACACTGGATTTAAAGTTCGTTCTGGATACGATAGTGCAATTGGCGGCACATGTCATGAACGGTATTCTCTGCTCTATTCGTCTCATAGATGAAGAGAGTGGCGCATTGAAGATCTTTTCCAGTTTGGGAATGAGTGAGGATCTGTCCGGAGAGTATGGCGACCGAAGTAAGGGCGAGGTGCTGAGTATCAGTGTAATTAAGGACGGCAGGCCGGTTATAATACCGGATGTTGCTATTGATCCTCGTTTAACTGCACACAGGACGGCTGATAATCACGGCTTGCACTCTTACCTGGGCGTACCTCTTATATGTCAGGGTGAAACTATAGGTGTTCTGGAGATCTATTGTCGTCACAAGAAACAGTTCAATGAGGCGGAAATCAGACTTTTTTGGGCTTTTGCCGATCAGGCGGCTATCGCTGTGCATAACGCTCGGCTCTTTGATCAGGTCCAAAATTATTCTCGACAATTAAGTGTAATTATGCAGGAGGTCCACCATCGCGTCAAGAATAATCTTCAGGCAGTAGCGGACTTGCTTTCGCTGGAGATGCTTCAAACTACCGGCAGGCCTTCTCACGAGATTTTGCACAACAGTATCAATAGAATAAAGAGTATAGCAGCTGTTCACGATCTGTTATCGCATGAAGATGTCGAGCTGACCGATATGAAGCATATTTCCCAGCGGATTATAGATATTGTTGGGGATATGGCCGATTCAGGAAAAACGGTATGTTTCAGCGTTACAGGCAACAGAATATTTCTGCGTTCAAAGCAGGCTACATATCTGGCACTGGTATTGAACGAGCTATTGATAAATACTATCAAGCATGCCTTTGAAGGTAAAGAAAAAGGTCGGGTCAGCGTCGAAATGAGCGAGGAAGAGCGGTTTGTTTCTCTGGTAGTCAGAGATGACGGAAAGGGTATACCTGAAGGCTTTGACATCGATTCTCACAGTCATCTGGGATTGCAGATAGTTCGCAATTTGGTAGAGCGTGATCTGCACGGCACCCTGACATATCATAATGATCAGGGTGCCGTATGGCATATAAGATTTGCCAAGGACATGAAGGAGGACAACTTTGCTGTCTATGGGAATGAAGGTAATAATTGCTGATGATGAAGCAATAAGATTGATGACGCTTAAAGCTCAATTGATCAACCTGGGGCATCAGGTGGTGGGTGATGCTTGTACCGGTGAGGAAGCTATCGAGATGATAGTTAAGACTACACCTGATCTAGCCATTATGGACATTCGAATGCCCGGTATGGATGGTATTACGGCGGCTCGTAAAATAATGGAGATCCACCCTATTCCCATAATTATGCTTACGGCCTATAGTGAACGAGAGTTGGTCAAATCAGCTACGGATGCGGGAGCCTTTGCTTATCTTATAAAGCCTGTATCGGAGCAGGACTTGATGCCGGCTATAGATATGGCTATTTCTCGTTTTAGGGAACTGGATTTTCTCAGGCGCGAAGTCGGCAATCTTAATCGGGCCCTCGATGTACGGTCTGATGTTGAAAAGGCTAAAGGTATCCTTATGGAACGTTGTCGTGTGGATGAAGAGAAAGCTTTCAGCATGTTGCGGCAAAGAAGCAGCCAGGAAGGAATGAAGGTAGTCGATATTGCTCGTGCTATTATTACGGCGCACAAGCTCTTTTAATGCCTGTTCCAGTAATTAAAAGAGCCTGGCTGAAGTAGAACACTCAAGCATAATTAGGCTGAAGGCTATAGCAGCAGCCTGCCGGGGTTATGGCAGGTTGTTGCGGCAATGGCGCTCCAAGTGTATAATTATAAATGGAAAACTTATACATTTTTAAGGGTTATCATCTTTACTGTAGCCCTTAAAGGAGCAAGGTGAGCCGAGTGGAGAACCTCATAAAAATTATGAATATGGAGAGAGCTTTTTCGGAAGAGGAACTGATCAGACCTTTTGACCGTAAAGATATCAAATCTCGTGAGGGTGCTTATGGGAAAAAGCTGGATTACATCGAAGGGCATAAGGTTATAGAGCGATTAAATAGAGCTACCGGTAACAGATGGAGTTTCGAGGTCATATCCGTACAGAAGCATCAGGCTGAACGGCACACTGATAAGCGTACCGGAGAGAGCGTTGCTTATCCATCTTATTGGTCGGCTTTGGTATGTCTGACCATACCCTCTATGGGTAGTCGTATGCAAGTTGGGACAAAGGCTATAACCGGCAATGAGGAGAACGATATCAAAGGGGCCATAACAGATGGATTAAAGAAAGCGGCTACACTCTTCGGCGTTGGCCTGGAGTTGTATGAAGCCGATGATGAAGAGGTTGGTATACGCTATTCGGCAGAACCGGAGCGATGGAGCGAAGGGGATAGGATAACCGAGGGACAGCGCAAACTTCTTTTCACTATCTGTGAGGAAATGGGTATTTCCAATGAAAAACAACGTGAACATATAGAAGCTAAGCTGGGGGTAACCATTGAAAGTGCTACACGAGGCATGGCTACCATAGCTATTCAGGAGCTCAAAGCTGAGAAACGCCTCTTACGCGCCAGCTAATCCTCTTTATTACAGTACTTCCGCTATGTTGCTTCTCGTGTGGATGGCCGGCTGATAATCAGGATTAAAGCAAAGCCCGGAAGGTCTGCTTGTCAGCTCTTTTGGCTTTAAAATTGCAGGTATTGCGGCGGGCAAGCTTTTGGATGGTTTTTAATCCGCGTACATGCATAAGACCAGACCGAGCGTGCGGCATAATCCCCGACAGGGAAGGCTGTTAGGAGGTAAAGGATGGATAACAGAATAGACAGGCAGATGGACCTTAAGGTCGAAGTCGCCTATGAAGAGGGCAATCCATATGTCAATCTTTCGGGTGAAATGGATGTCTACACTTCGCCCAGGGTCAAACAAGCTGCACTGAATCTTATTGCCGAAGGTAAACATCATTTGATCTTTGATCTTACGAGGGTGGATTATATAGATACTGCTGGCCTGGGAGTGCTGGTAGGTATTCTAAAAAGAGCCAGAGAAGTTGGCGGCAATGTAGAGCTCTGTTATTCTGATCAAGTAAAGAAAGTTTTTGAAATAACCGGACTGGACAAGATATTTATTATCAGAGAATAAATTTATTTCGTAATGTGCAGGAAATCAAAATTTTACGTCGAATAATTAATTTAGCTGACTAAATCGAATATGGGTGCTCATGACGCGGGTACCGGCTT
>JAQUEL010000084.1 GCA_028685295.1 bacterium | reverse complement strand
TTTCTTCTCTTTATCTGCTAATTCCGGCAGCTGTAAGGCATGTCGTACTACATAGCGGTGTGAGGTGCCGTGAAAACCGTAGCGCCTGATGCCATAGGTATTGCAGATTTCGTACGGCAGCGCATAAGTATATGCTTTCTCCGGCATGGTATGAAAAAACGCCGTATCAAAAACCGCAACCTGCGGTACGCCGGGAAGCAGCTTCTCAGCCGCATTAATCCCCATAAGGGCCGGTGGATTATGCAACGGGCCCATTATGGAGCAATCATTTATTATTGTCTTGATGTTCTCATCAATCAGCGCTGATTGATATACCTTGCCACCATGCAAAACACGATGTCCTACAGCATCGATCTCATTAAGCGAGGCCAATGGCCCTTTACCCGGCGCCGTTAAACATTGTATAACGGTTTCCAGTGCTTTCTGATGATTTCCAGCCCGGACCTCTCTCTCTTCTTTACCGCCATTAAAGGCAAACTTGAACAGAGATGAACCCTGCACACCTATTCTATCAACTAACCCGCGAGCCAGAACAGATTTATTCTGCATATCGATGAGCTGAAATTTGAGTGACGAGCTACCGCAATTAATAACCAGAACTTTCATAACACACCTTCCATAAGTTGCACGGGGCAAAAACAGGTTAATTATATGCTATAGTGATTTACTCGTCAATCCTCGCTCTTATGGCCTCGTAGCTCACCTTTTGCAGTGGAGATGGTTGATTGGGCTCTTTCCAGGTAATCGGCCACCCGCGAAAGGACGTCTCCAGCGTAGTGGTCGGCACCGGCTCTGGTCTCGGAAGCTTTGATTTCCGCTTCCTGTAATATCCTGCCGGCCTCTCTCTCTGCGACCTTAAGAACTTCGCTTTCCACAATCATCTGTTCCACCTTCTGACGGGCATCCTCCAGAATGGCATCAGCTTCTTCCTGTGCCTGAGACAGTATCTTCTCTCTCTCTTTGGAAATCTGCCTGGCCTGCTTTATCTCCTCCGGCATAGCAGCTCTTATTCGGTTGATGAGAACAAAGACCTTATCTTCATCAATCAGCTTCTTTCCAAAAGGCATGCTCCGGCTACTTTCCATCAGTTCTTCAAGCCGATCCATCAGCTTAAGAATATCCATAACTCAGCCTCCCCCTGTACCGCCTTCAGCGGCAATTGTTATCTGCAAACGCACTCCAATCCAGAATAACCAACCCGCACTCCCGGCTCCTAAACCTGCAACCGGGCCCGAACGCCCAAACAACCGGCTTAAACTTCCGTCTCCATATCCAGTTTCTCTCGCAACCGCCTCTCGATACAAGGCGGAACCATACAGGCTACAGAAGCTCCGTAACCTGCAATCTCTTTGACCATGCTGGAACTAAGAAAGGAGTATTCATTGGATGTCATCATAAAGAGCGTTTCTATACCGGGTTCCAGCTTATGATTAGTTGAAGCCATCTGCAATTCAAACTCAAAATCTGAAATGGCCCGCAGGCCTTTTACAATGGCGCTTACTCCGTTTTCTCTGGCATATTTTACCAGTAAGCCGTCAAAAGAAGCAACCTCTACCCCGTCTATGCCGCTGACAACCTCCTGCAGCATCTCCAGCCGCTCATCCAAAGAGAATAATGCCTGCTTTTTCTTATTAACGGCTACAGCCACTATAAGATGATCAAATATAGCTGCAGCTCTCTTTATAATATCAATATGACCATTGGTCACCGGATCAAAACTGCCCGGATATAGCGCCGTTCTCATGGCATACTCCTTGCATGGAAATTCAGAATTTACCATTTACCTCTTCTGAGTAGCTCTTCTATATAATGTTAGTATCGTGTTCCCATACCTATATTCACGAACAACTGCAAAATCCCCTGCCTCTTCCGGCAGCACGGTACGACGATCTGTTTCCAGAAAGAGAGAACCGCCCTCATTGAGCAATCCCAATTTGGATATTTGTTCCAGCAAAGCACCATACTCCTCATAACCGTATGGCGGATCGGCGTAGATATAATCATATTTTACATCAGCTGAGGCCAACATGGCCAGCAATTGTTCTGCTTTTCCTCCGTGTACGCCGGCTCTATCAGTAAAACCGCAAGTACGCAAATTATCCTTTATTATAGCCATATGTTCCCTGGATAATTCCAGGAAATCAGTTCTCTCAGCACCCCGGCTTATGGCCTCTATACCGACATTTCCGGTACCGGCAAAAATATCTAAAAACTTTGCCCCTCGAATACCGTTGCCTATGATATTGAACAAACCCTCCTTGACAATATCCGAGGTTGGTCTTAAATTTCTGCCTTTAGGGGTTTTAAGCTTCCTGTATCTGGCTTCACCGGTTATTATACGCAAATCATCTCTCTCCTACAATAGCATCGCCTTTAGCGATAGTTAATTGGTTATTAATACCCTATTTGAATATCAGGTATAATACTTTGCTTTAATCCCTGATGGATGCTTTTCTGCAAGTTGGGATCACGCTCAAGGACTTTTGCGGCTGAATCGATAGCACGTTCAAGCAAATCCTCTTCCAGGCCGGCTATCAGCCTGGCTGTTTCAAACCCATGCTGTTCAAATCCGCATGGATTTCCCGGCCCTCTCAACATATAATCCAGCTCGGCAATCTTGAAGCCGTCATTTGTCTGAGAGAAAGCTTTCAGACGTTTTTCGGATTGCTTCGAAGCTTTATCACACATAAGAATGCAAACGGCATCATATCTACCGCGCCCCACTCTGCCACGCAACTGGTGCAGCTGAGCCAACCCAAAACGGTCGGCATTCTCTACCATCATAATGGTGGCATTGGGAACATCCACTCCCACTTCAACAACGGTAGTAGATACCAGAATATCCAGCATCCCGCTTCGGAAGGCGCTCATCACTTCCTCTTTATGAGGTGCAGGCATCCTGCCGTGCAGTAATCCAAGCCGTTTGCCGGAGAAGATGCCGTTTTTCAGCCGCTTAAACATCTCTTCAGCCGCAGTCAGGTCAGCCTCCATATTTTCCTCAATAGCAGGACATACTATATAGGCCTGGCGTCCCTGCTCCACCTCCTTGAGTATATGCCCATAAACCCTTTCACGCCCGGCTTCGCTTGCCAGATAGGTGGCTGTCCTGCCTCGCCCCGGCGGCAACTCTCTGATAACGGATTGTTCCAGTTCACCGTAGAGGGCCATTACCAGTGTACGAGGAATCGGCGTGGCGGTCATGACAAGAACATGAGGATTGATGCCTTTTGAGGTCAGCGATAATCTTTGCAGCACTCCAAATCGATGCTGCTCATCGATAATCACCAGGCCCAGCCGTGCAAACTCTATGCTTTCCTGGATCAAGGCGTGCGTTCCAACCGTCACAGCCGGTTTGCCCGCCGCCAACTCCTGCATAACCTGTTTTTTCTCTGAGGTCCGCATCTGACTGATAAGCAGGCCGACATTAATGCCAAGCGGAGAGAGCAATTCCTCAAACATATCCCGGCTCTGCCTGGCTAAAATTTCAGTCGGGCTCATAAGTACCGCCTGATAACCGGTGGCAACAGCCTTCAATGCCGCCAGACAGGCCAGTATTGTTTTACCAGAGCCAACCTCGCCCTGAAGCAGGCGTCGCATTGGATAGGGTGCCTCAAGATCTCTATCTATCTCCAGCAATGCCTGTCTCTGATCGCCGGTCAAAGAGAACGGCAGAGAATCCAGCAATTTACTGCGTTCACCATTACCGTTTCTCAACGGCGCTCCAACTCCCTTGAAGCGCTGCATACGTCCGGACTGTATCATAACCTGGTAGATAAAAGCCTTTTCAAAGGAGATTCTGGCCAATGCAGCGTCAGCAGCATCAAGATTTTCAGGATTATGCACAGTTTCAAGGGCTTGCTGCAGCGGTACCAACCCTTCCGCTTCGGTTATATACCCGGGCAGAGGATCTCTAATAAATTGAAGATATTCATTGCAAGCAGATTTAATTAATGTACGCAGCCATCCCTGAGTAAGTCCATCGGTCAGAGGATAAACAGGAAGATACTTTTTAATCTCCCCGATCTCCAGTTGAGGAGATTGCAATTGCATTTTGCCATTACGAATTACGGGAGCAGCAGATATGGTAACCACCTCTTCGCCTTTTAGAAGGGCCTCCTTGATATAAGGCTGGTTGAACCATACTGCCTCTACCTGCCGGCCGTCGTTCCCCGACAGCCGAACTGTGAGAAGATGCAGCCGTGGCCCGGGCCGTCGTTCAAAGGTGCCGGTCAGATGTCCCCGCACCAATACTCTCTTCGGAAGCCTGTCTGTCAGAGAGTAAAGGTCTTCAACCCCTAGCAACTCTCCCCTGTTCTCCCATCTGTGCGGCATAAGGTATATCAGATCGAGGATGGTACGGATACCAAGCCTCTCCAACTGTGCCGCCCTCTTTACGCCCACACCTTTCAAATGAGATACAGGTATTTCAGCCGGTCCCTTAACAACAGGGGGAAACTTCGCAGGCATGGTTGCTAATTGTTGATTATGGATTGCCATGTTGAAATTCTCTTATCTACGCTCAGGCCTGTCACCTTTTCTTATCTCTCCAATGCTTCTTTTTCGGCTTCCGTTCCATTCAACTTTTCAAGCAATTCATTAATATCCACGCCATGCATCATTGCACCTTCAGCCAAAGTTTCAGCCATGGCTCCCATACACATGATACATCCCATCCCATAATCGGCCAGAATAGCTACCGCTTCGGGTTTCTGTTGCACTACATCGGCAATAGTCATCTCGGGGGTAATGCGTACGGTTCCCTGTTGCTCCGGCATTCGCTTCTCTGCCATTGTTTATCAACCTCCGTCTTTATTTTTGTTCGTGTTTATTATATCATATATTTTTATTCCCCTTGTCAAGTACTCCTGTTTATGCTAACATGTTGCAGTTAAGACTTGATTTGCGGAGGGCTCCCACAATGTCCAAGGTATGTTCAATATGCGGTAAAAGGCCGCAGACAGGAAACAGCATAAGCCATTCACATATAAGAAACAAGAGACGTTGGATGCCTAATTTGCAGGTTGCTACTGTCAGCATCAACGGTATTGTACGCAAGCTTAAGGTTTGCACGCGCTGTAAGAGAACAAACGCTATTTAGATATATGATCGGTACGTCCATCTCTAAATGCATTATCCTCAGCCAATGCATTTTAACGTTGTTATGTTCCGATTATCCCCGGTAAGCCGAATACTAACGACCCTATTGATTATTTGCTAATCTCTTGTATACCGATGCACGAAGTATTTACACAGCCATTTTTATCAGTATGTGTTAGGTAGGAAAATGCCGATAAAGCTACTGCATATAGACGATGGTGTAGATACCGTCCAGATGGTAAAGCTGGCGCTGGAAAGCGAAGGCTTTGAAGTCATACCTGCTTATTCCGGCCTGGAAGGCATTCAGAAGATTTTGCTGGAGAAGCCAGATATCATTCTTCTGGATATCATGATGCCGGGCCTTAACGGCTATGACGTCCTCAAGGCCCTCAAACAGAAGCCTAACCCATTGCCCACGCCTATAGTTATCCTCTCCGCCAAAACGGCACAGAAGGATATCGATAGAGCTATGGCTTATGGTGCAACCGATTATATCACCAAACCCTTTGATATCCTTCTGTTGGCAGACAGGCTACGGGATAGGCTGAATCAATAATTTACTCTGCGGCATACCGCCGCGACTCTCTGCTCAGTTGCTTTCAGTCTCAATATAAACTCTCTTCAGGTTGCCGTCCCAGCGCACATCGGCTGCCAGCGCTTCAGAGATAAAACGTAACGGCACCAGGACCCTACCGTTCTTTAATATGGGGGGAGCGTCAATGCGATACGTTTTCCCGTTTACCGAAGCCTCCCGGCTCCCGAAACGCAGCGCAACCCTCTTCTCTCTCGCATTGCATATAACCGTTTTTGTATCAGAATTCCAGATAACAATAGCTCCCAATGTCTGAAAAACTCCGCGTAAAGGCACCATTACTCTCCCAGCGGTGATTACGGGTGCAATATCTGTCTCAACCTGCCGTCCATTTATATAAACGGATGGTGATGAGCCGGTGATTATAATTACATCTTGCTCCGGCGTAACCGGCGGCACAGGAACCGGTGGGGTCGGCGGCACGAGGACTGGCGGCGGAACCGGTGCTTTGGCAGCCGCAGATCTTTCCCGCACAAGAACGGCATGGACTGAAGTCTCCTTGCCGCTCTCTATTCTGACTATCGATCTCCATTCTATATAACCGGCCGCCAGCAGCAGCACTTCGTGCTCTCCTTCAGCGATATCATCAATTTTTCTGGGTGCAACTCCCATTGATTGACCATCGATCATCACACTGGCCCCAAGAGGATCGGCAAGAATCTCTAAAGAGCCGGCCCGGGAACTGCGCGCCATCTTCACCTCCAACTGAAGGCGCTCTTCAGCATTGATTTCAATCATCCTGCTATAATCTTCATACCCATCCGCTCTGACCACCAGATTGTATCTGCCCGCGCTGATGCGTTCAAAGAGTGCCGTATCGCCATTGGTAATGGTATCCAGGTATTCGTCATCCAGATATACCTCTGCATTAGGCATATTACAATCGATAGAGAGGCTGCCGATCTGTTCTCTGGACACCAGATGAACATCCACATCCCTTGTGCGCCCTGCTTCCAAATCAATCCTTCTTACCCAATCCTGGTAACCTGTCCTGGTCAAGCGTAGTTCATGCTCTCCCGCCGATAGATCATACAGGCCCAGATCTCCGCCGTAATCTGTCAATCCCACATAACTACCATCAAGATAAACCCGGGCGCCGCTGATATTACAATGCAGCGATATGCCGGAATATTTATAATAACGCGGTTCCATGAAACTCTCTCTTTCAAGATGTATATGAAGATTGCTGACGCCGTTATTGCTTATCAGCACCCAGGACTCCCAAACACGGTAGTCCTGGAGATATGCCCGTATATAATGATAGCCCGGCGTCAGCCGGCTGATTAGGAGATATCCTCCCCATGAAGTGATCCCTGCAAACCGGTTGTCTACATAGACAGCAACTTTCCCAGGGCTGGATATTATCACCAACTCTCCTTCCAGGCTGTCCGTATGTCTGTAGGATAATACCAAAGATACTTTGGTAATGGAATTTTTATGCACTCGTACCATGGCATTGGCCTCCTTGAAACCAGGCGTCCTGCCGGTTAAACGATGCTCACCTTCAGATATTCCGGTGATATCCAGCCTGGATACGGATCCGCTGTTACCAACCAGGCGTCCATCAAGATAGATATCCGTCCCGGCCGGATATGTGCTGATTTGCAATCCCCCATAGCCCGGCTGCGGGGCCAGATCGGCAACAATCTCAAAGATTGTTCCGAAGCGCAGCATAACGGACTTGGACCATTCAAGATACCCGGAAAGAATCAACTTTACTGTATGCTTACCCTCTCTCTCTGTCAGAAGAAGCGGACCACCGGATAAAGTATGGCCTTTAAAGACGTCATCTATATAGACAGCGGCATTACCGGGGCGGGAGTATATTCTGATCCTGGCCTCCTTTACCGGGTAAGGCTGAGGCCTTTTGACAGGAGTAACGGGTGACGGCGTTCGCCCTACAACCGGAGGCTTTGCATCATTGCGGTCTGCAGGCAAAGGAGCTTCCTTGGGCGGCAAAACTCTGCCGGTTACCGGCTTGGGCTCAGCGGGCTTGCTTGCAGCGGGCTTGCTTGCAGCGGGCTTTGTCTCTTCGGATTTCCTTAAGACAGACTTGCTCACAGTCGGCTTTTTACTTTCAGCTTTATCCTTTTGAGGTTGCTCTTTTTCCTCAGCAGAGATGGTACGTTTATCACTATCGTCAGTAGCGGTAGCGGTAGCGGTAGCAGTGGTCGATACCATAGCCGCACGGA
>JAQUEL010000083.1 GCA_028685295.1 bacterium | reverse complement strand
GCAGGAGAGGAAATAAATATCAGCGGCAGGCGTATCCCTTTCGATCTGGCTCTGCGCGCTTTGGCGATAACCTTGCTGGCGCTCTTCCTGGTGGTGATAGCCACCATGTCCCTGGTAATAATAGAGGATAAGGAGTTTATGAGTATCCTTTTTGAAGTGGTTTCAGCCTTCGGCACGGTAGGGTTGAGCACAGGTATTACGCCAAAGCTTTCTATTGTGGGGAAGATGATAATACCCTTTGTCATGTTTGTAGGCAGGGTAGGCCCACTGACCCTTGCGACCGCTCTGGCTCAACGTAGAAGAGGTATGCCGGTATCGTATCCTGAAGAAAGAATATCGATAGGGTGAGTGATGATATGAAAAAGAAGAGCTTTCTGGTAATCGGCCTGGGCTTTTTCGGTGCCAGTGTGGCCAGGACTTTATACGGCATGGGACATGAGGTGTTGGGAGTCGATAATAATGCGGAGATTGTCCGCAATATGATGGATGACGTCACGCACGTAGTTCAAATGGATGCCACCGATATGGAGGCGATGCATAGCCTGGGAGTGACCAATTTTGATGTTGTTATTGTCGGGCGCGGCTCCAATCTTGAGGACAGCATAATAATAACTTTGAATCTCAAGCAATTAGGCGCCAGGTATATCGTAGCCAAGGCGCTCAGCAATACCCAGAGCAATATTCTGATAAAGGTTGGAGCGGATAGAGTGGTATTTCCGGAGCGAGATATGGGAGTCAAGGTGGCTCATAGCCTGATATCCCAGACAATAGTGGATTATATTCCTCTTACTGCGGATTACAGCATTGTCGAGGTGTCTACCCCGGCCAAGATGTTTGGCAAGACCTTATCCGAACTCGGTTTGAAGCCCAGAATGGGTATAAATATACTGGTAATAAAGAGGGGTAACAACCTGATCGTCTCTCCCGGCGGTGCAGACCGTTTGGAAGAGGGCGATATTCTTATCGTAATGGGACGGGAAGACCAGCTTGATTATTTTAGGCCTTGATTTGGATCAGGGCGCTTTAGCATCTTGTTAGGAGAGCGGGCCATGACACGTGAAGAAGTAACGATTGCTATATCGGATATATTATCGGAATTGGAAAAAATTATCATCGGCAAACGGCAGGTGCTTGAACATGCGCTGTCAGCTATGCTAAGCGGCGGCCATTTATTGCTTGAAGATGTGCCGGGAGTAGGTAAAACTGTTTTAGCCAAAGCTTTTGGTCTTGTTTCAGGCTGTGATTTCAAGCGTGTGCAGTTTACTCCTGACCTTGTGCCCTCGGATATTACGGGAGCGGTTGTTTATAATCAGGGAGCGGGTACTTTTGAGTTTCAGCCCGGCCCTGTCTTTACCAATATCTTGCTGGCGGATGAGATTAACCGTTCCAGTCCCAAGACTCAGTCCAGTTTGCTGGAATGCATGGAGGAACGGCAGGTATCGGCTGAAGGCAGAACTTATCCTTTGAAAAAACCCTTCTTTGTCATAGGTACTCAGAACCCGGTAGAGTATGAAGGAACATATCCTTTGCCGGAAGCTCAGCTGGACAGATTTCAGATGTGTTTATCCCCTGGCTATCCTGAAGCTGATGCAGAAGATGCCATACTGCGCAGCCAAGGCGGTCAAAGCGGCCTTGAGCAGGCCAGGAGAGTTGTCGAACCGGAGGATATAGTATCTATAAGTGAATATATCCATGGCATAGTGGTCAGCGATGTCGCTCGGGCCTATATTCTTCGGCTGGTAAGGGCTACTCGCAAGGAAAAGGATGTCTATCTGGGTGCATCTCCCAGAGGATCTATAGCTCTCTACCGTTCTTCCCAAGCGCTGGCTGTTATAAGAGGGAGAGATTATGTTTTGCCTGATGACATAAAAGCTATGGCTGGTGATGTTTTGGCCCATCGTTTGATATTGCGTCCGGAGGTAACGCTGCACGGAATCGACGGGCGTAGGATTATTGAACGACTTCTGGAAGAGGTGCCTGTTGACGGCGGTGAGAAGGGTTGAGATTCACTCGCAGAGGAACGATATATATTCTCTTAAGCATTGCATTCTTTCTGATAGCCTCTCTCAATAAAATAAAGCCGATTTACTATATATCCACTTGCATGCTTAGCCTGACGGCAGCATCCTGTCTCTATGCTTATCTTACTCTTAGAGGTATAAGGGCCGAACGCATCCTGTCTGAAAAAGGAGTGTTTGCGGGAGAGGAAATTATGCTCTCGGCGAGGGTAAAGAATGGATCCGGCAGGATAATTCCGCAGTTGATGCTTCGGGATCGGTTGCCGGTCTCTTCCGGTGCAGCTGAAGCTCTCATAATGATAGAGAATCTTGCTCCTTATGAAGCTCTGGATGTAGAGTATCAGGTCGTTATGGCCCGACGAGGAATTTATTCCGATAATAAGCTTTATATTGAAGCTATCGACCCACTAGGCATTTTTCAGATGCGACATAACGCTTTGCCATCTCAATCCGTTACCGTTTATCCCGCACCGGTGCCTCTAACAATACCTGCTGCCAACGCCGGATACAGCAGAAGAGTAGGCGATAATCTGTCAAAATTGGCTCCGGAAGGAAGAGAAACCTTTGCCGGATTGAGAGATTATCACCAGGGTGACGATCTGAAGAGGATACATTGGAAGGCTACTGCGCGCATGGGGAAGCTCTTTGTCAAAGAGTTTGAAAGGGATGCTGTTTCTGCGGCTATTATTCTTCTCGATGCTCGTTCCACCTGCTCTACCGGATTCAAGGTTGAGGGTGCTCTTGATGATGCCATTATAGCGGCTGTCAGCCTGGGGGTTTCATTGCTAAAAGGAAGGGTGAGGCTCTATTTCCAGATAAATAGTGATGGCAGCGACGAAGTATTGCCTGTAAACCGGCATCATTTTTATAATATTTTAGCCGGTTTGGCGGCTCTTAAATGCCGGCCTGGAAAGCCTTTATCTGAAGTACTGACCAGGAGTATCCTAGAGAATAAGCCTGGTACTAATATATATGTTATCTCGTCTGATCCGGATTTGCTGCTGGCGGATAATATAATAGCGGCGGGAGCACGAGGTATATCTGTTTTTCTGATCAGCCTTGACGCATCTACTTATGCAAAGAAGGCCGGAACCGGTTGGCGAAAGAGATATACTGCTGCCAGACAGGAGCAAAGCAGGCGGTTGGAGATGGCCGGGCTGAGCCCGGTGAATATAAAGAACGGTGACGATATGGCAGAGGCGTTTAAGTATTGGGGTAGGTTGTTTGGGATTTGAGTGCGGTTGCAGCTTGGGAAGATAGGGGTAAGCAGAGAAATTGAGACCAACAATCAGCAAACAACAACCAGCGATTTATTCTAAGTGTGCTCATGAGGGGCATCCTGTTAGAAGATCGCTGCCTTTATATTTTTGGGGTATGATAACGGTGCTTTGCGGCGTTATCATGGTAGATAGAACCTTGGTATTATTCAGCCAGGCCTGGATAATGCCTGCCGTAATAATGGCGGGCTTCATTACCAGTTTTTATATTCGTTATCATGGCGTACCGAGCAGGCATCTCTTTGTTTATGTCGGTTCAGGAGTATTTTTGCTACTGCTTTATACTCTTTTTTTTAAGAGTGATCTATTGCCTTTAAAGCAGATATTCAGTGTGGAAACGGAGGCTTTAGAGAGTAAACTCTACCTGATCCTTTGCTATGCTTATTTATGGGCGGCCGTCATACGTAGTTACACTATCCTCAGAGATAAAGACATTTTCATGTTGCTGGTGCCCACATTATCCATAGAGGCGTTATTGACGGTGAGCACGTCGTCGGTTTTTAATATCGTTATTATGGCCCTCTCCGTCGTCGGATTGTTGGCTGCTATGCGCTCTGAAGCTCTGTTAGAGATGGCTCATCTGGGAGACATGCACAGAAGGCGTGGTCATGCCAGGCATAGTAAGCCGGATGTAAGGATATCTATATTATTAATACTGCTGATAACGGTTTGTACTATGACAGCTGTATCCGCCTGGAAGCATCAGCTATACTTCGATCGCCTCTTTTTTCGTATCTCTTGGCGCATGATCCATTGGTTCACGCCTCAGGTAAAGAGAGAGTCCCCGGATAGCTGGAGCCATAGCCCCTTTATCATCGGGCCTGTTCCCGGCCAGGGTGATGAACGCTTGGTGGCAATAGCCGATACGGATATCCCTTTTTATTGGCGTGAAACAAGCTATGAAAAGTATGACGGTAAAAGATGGCAGGCTACATTTCGTAAAGCCGAGCTTATTAATGCCTCCGGCCAGACAAGGCTTACTAACGAGGATCTTCCCGGCAGGCGTTTTACTATCGATATGGAACTTATTTCGCCACCTTCGCCTTTCTTGCCTGTTCCCTACTGTATCAAAGCGCTCAATATCAATTCCGTTCTATCTTATTCAAGCGAATACGCATCAGCAGCATTGCAATCCGCTAGTAAGAAGAGTATACGGTATGCTGTTACATCGGTAATTCCTTCAGAGATACCCGAGAGGGAGAAGCCTGCAGTTGCAATAGAAGGCATAGTTGCAACTAATTATATGCAATTGCCGGTGCTTTCACCTAGAACGGTTGAATTAGGCAGAAAGATAACCGCTGGATCGAATGCGCCGCTGGAAAAGGCCAGGGCAATACAGAGACACCTTATGACCAATTATAACTATAGTTTGAACGTGGGCTCAGCCCGAGGCGAAAGTGTAGATTATTTTCTCTTTGAATCCAAACGGGGACATTGCCAGTATTTTGCTACGGCTATGGCCGTTTTAGCCCGTATCAACGGTATACCCTCACGTTTTACTACCGGATATCTTTCAGAAGAGGTTGATGCACAAGGCAGAACCGTGATAAGGTTAAAAGATGCGCATGCCTGGGCTGAACTCAATATACCGGGGCATGGTTGGGTGGTCTTTGAGGCTACGCCGGGAAAGGCGGCACAGTTGCCTTCTTCTCGTGTGCTGGTAATGAAGAAGATAAAAATGCTCTTTGAAAACCGGCGTCTCCGGATATCGGTGCTGTTGATAATTAGTATTATATTATCCATAGTCGGTTTGGCCTATGTCTGCCGTCAACTGCTGGGAAGACTGGCTTTTAGCAGGAATCACAAGGCTATGCTGGGTGAGGCGAAGACTTTTTCCGGAACGGCCGAGGAGAGAATCGAGCAGGCTTACTTCCATGCTCTTCTCTTCCTGAGCGAGATCGGGATGGGACGTCATATCTGGGAAACGCCGGGAGAACATTTAAGACGCCTGATTGATGTAGGCATCATTATTCCGGCTCTATATGAATTGACGGAGATGTACTTAGCGGTAGCTTATACTCTCAAAGAGCTGGATGATAATGATGCTGACAGAGCGATGTATCTGCATGGTAAGATACTTGGATATAAAGGTCCCTCTTAATTCCCTGCCACAGAATATTACGTTCTGACGGTCAGCCGGGTGATTTTATCGGCAGGTACATTTGAAGGAGAGGTTTTTGCAGCTGGAATTAGAACGGACTTAAATTTTATATAGTGCAGAACCATTCAAGGAGTGTAGCAAAGGAGGCTTGCATGGAAAGCCGGAAAGCGATAAATAACAAACAACCGGTAACTACGCCTGCAAAGTGCAAAGAGGCAGGCCGGTATCTATATAATGAAATTGCCGGGGCTTCGGTATATCAGAGCCAAGAGCCGCCCTCGGCTCCCTGGCGCGTATCGCCGCAACCGTTCCACATCAGTCCCGAGTTTTACAGCGAGCTACAGATGCTGGGAGAGATATTGCTCTCTTTCTATAAGGCCTGTAATAAATTCTATTATGATTCAATTCGTGGGTTAGGCCCGGCCTGGGTTGCCGAATATGTGGATAAAGGCAAGCCGGAGGAGATAATACGGCAGGGTATTTGTAAACGTTTTCGTCCCTCTTTGCCAGCCGTCATTCGCCCGGACCTGATACTCACCGAAGATGGATATATAATCTGCGAATTAGACTCTCTGCCAGGTGGCATGGGAATGACAGCCGCTATGACGGAGGCCTATGCTTCGGCTGGTTGGAGCAGGCCTGAATTGGATATACCCGGTTGCTTTGCTGCAGCCGTAGCCCCGAACAAAGGAACTCTGGCTGTGGTGGTATCCGATGAATCCTCGGATTACCGGCCTGAAATGGATTACCTGGTTTCCCGGATATCGGATTCAGGGTATGAAGCTGTTTGTGTAAGCCCTCAGGATGTAATCATAGATAATGATGAAATTCGGATTAGAAATGGATGCCGTATCGATAACATTTATCGCTTTTTTGAGCTTTTTGACCTGGATAACGTGGTGGGCGGCAGAGATATGATTCGAGCTGCATCCCTAGGCAAGGTAGTCATGACTCCCCCTCCAAAAGCTTTTATTGAAGAAAAATTATGGCTGGCGCTGCTTCATCATCCGTTGCTGGAACGGTACTGGCGCAGCAATCTGGATGATTATGAATTAATGAAGAAGATCATCCCTCAGGGTTGGGTGCTGGATGGAAGGCCGTTGCCGCCCAATGCAATTATACCTGGGCTGAATATCGGCAATTGTCCTGTAAACGATTGGTTACAGCTGGGAAACGCCTCTCAAAAGGAGCGCCGTCTGGTATTGAAGCCGTCGGGATTTTCACCATTGGCCTGGGGCAGCCGTGGCCTGCATATCGGACATGATATGCCTACGGTTGAATGGGCGGCAGCGCTGCAGATGGCTGCATCCGGCTGGGAAAAGGATCTCTATATCCTACAGCGTTTTCACCAGGGCAAACGTTTTAGTCTGTCGTATTATTCACCATCCGATGATAATATAAAGCAGATGGATGCTCGGGTAAGGCTCTGCCCTTATTACTTTGTCATAGACGGCAAGGCTGTTCTGGGCGGTATCATGGCTACGGCCTGTTCGCTGGAGAAGAAGGCATTACACGGTATGCCTGAAGCTATCATAGCGCCTGCGTTTATTGAAGAGGAAAGATCAGATGCTTGAATGGGAACGCCAATTGAAATACAGCCTAACGGATTCTCGTGCTCTGGCGGTAAGGTTCGGGCAGGCTTTTGAACCTATAGAAGCGGTTATTCAGCGCTATCCAATGCGGATAACTCCTTATTATCTGGACCTGATTTCCGAGCCTGGTGATCCTGTGTGGAAGCAGGCGGTGCCGGATAAGGCCGAACTTGAGGACGATACCGGAGAAGAGGATCCTCTCCAGGAAGAAAAATGCAGTCCGCTGCCCAATATAGTCCATCGTTATCCGGACCGGGTGCTTTGGCTGGTATCCGAACAATGCTCCGTTTACTGCCGTTTCTGCACTCGCAAGCGCCGTGTAGGCTGCCGCCGGGCAGGGGTGGCCCCGATGGATGATGAACTGCTGCGCCAGGGCTTGAAATATATCAAGGGGCGGCCGGAGGTAAAGGATGTTATACTTTCCGGTGGAGACCCTCTTCTGCTGCCGGATGAGCAACTGGATGAAATTCTGTCCGGCCTGAGAGCCATAGAACATGTGCAAATAATCCGCATCGGCAGCCGGACCCCGTGTGTTATGCCCTTGCGGATAACCACCAGGCTGATAAGAGTACTTAAAAAATATCATCCGCTTTATCTAAATACCCATTTCAATCATCCCCGGGAATTGACTGCGGAGAGCCGGCAAGCTTGTGTACGTCTGGTCGATGCCGGCATACCGGTAGGCAACCAGAGCGTATTGCTGCAAGGAGTTAACGATAATCCCCATGTCATGGAAAAATTGCTGCGGGGATTGCTTACTATGAGAGTCAAGCCTTACTATTTGTACCAGGCTGATCCCGTCAAGGGGACAGGACATTTCAGAACATCTATAGATCGCGGTCTGGAGATAATCTCCTATCTTCGGGGGAACATTTCCGGATTGGCCGTTCCATCTTATGTAATCGATGCTCCTGGTGGAGCCGGAAAGATTATTCTGGCACCGGACCCTGTAATCTCCAGGCAGGGTAAAAGCCTGATGCTGCG
>JAQUEL010000012.1 GCA_028685295.1 bacterium | reverse complement strand
GCGGTGCATCTCTAATTCCAGCCAGCACCGGCAGCATCTCTCGAAGAACCGCCGTCCCATCACCAGAATGACGGTTCAAAGACATAGATAGTTTATATTCAACTACATTGTGGGCACAGGCCATCTCTTCCCTGAAAGCCTTGGCCCCACCGCTTCTTATAAGATCGTCCGGATCCACTCCGCTGCCAAGGTTTACAACCATAACGTTGCAACCCTCTGCTTCAAATAGATCGAGCCCCCTCAGCGCTGCGGCCATACCGGCCGAATCGGCATCATAACATAATTTTACATTACGCGTGTACCGAGCTATCAGCCGCACCTGCTCTGCTGTCAACGCCGTTCCAAGGCTGGCAACCACGTTCCTTATTCCCACGCGGTGGCAACTCAAAACGTCGGTATACCCTTCAACCACTATGACCTCATCCAGGCGGCTGATCTCCGATCTACCCTGGTATAAGCCGTATAGCAGCTTCCCCTTGCTAAAAATCGGCGTCTCAGTAGTATTCAGATACTTAGGCTGCTCATCGCCCATCGTCCTGCCGCCAAAGCCGACGATATCTCCATCCAGGTTGAAGATAGGGAAAAGCACTCTTCCCCGAAAACGATCATATACACCACCAGTACCACGAGGTAGCAATAGCCCGGCCTTAACCCCGTCCTGTATAGAGAGCTTTCTCTCTTCTATAACAGCAGCCAAGCTTCTCCATTCAGGACGTGCATACCCCAAACGATATTCCTTTATCATCTCCGAACTCAATGCACGGCCTTCCAGATATTCTCTGGCGTCTTTGCCACAATCATCCATCACCAGTAGACGCTGATAATAACAACAGGCCAGTTCATTAAGCTTCAGAAGGCGCTTCCTCTCCGTTTCCCTGTGACGGGCTTCGGGAGTACGCTCTATTATTACACCAACTTTACGGGCCAGCTTCTCCAGCGCCTCGATAAAGGAAAGATTATCAACCTTCATAACAAAGGTAATTACATTTCCACCTTCACCGCATCCGAAGCACTTGAATAACTGCTTTTCCCGGTTGACGCTGAACGAAGCATCCCTCTCATTGTGGAATGGGCAGAGCCCTTTATAAGTTTTACCGCTCTTCTTGAGAGAAACATACCCTGCAACGATATCTACAATATCGTTTCTACGCCTGATCTCCTCTATAAGCTCCTGCGAGAGCCGTTCCCCCACACTTTTTAACTCCAGTTCATTTAAGCAGCCGGCATAATGTTCCGGCCTTTCAATACTCGGCTATTCCTTGCCTATCTATTTATTCGTGATTTCTTCCTTTTTTCCTTTATAATAGTAAAATAAGATTAAAAAAGCTCCCTGCCGCGGCAAGGAGCTTTTCAGCACCGATCTCTTTTATCGGATTCTTAGAAAAGGCCTCCCCAAATACGCATCAGCACCGGGTGCGCTTTAACGATAAGCGGAGCTACGACAACAGAAACCACAGCCATGAGCTTAAGCAGAATATTCATGGCCGGTCCAGCTGTATCCTTGAAAGGATCGCCTACCGTATCGCCGGTAACGGCAGCCTTATGAGCATCGGACCCCTTGCCGCCCATATTGCCGGACTCGATATATTTCTTGGCATTATCCCATGCCCCGCCGGCATTGGCCAGCATAAGTGCCAATGGAACACCGCTTATAAGAGAACCTGCCAGAAAGCCTCCCAGCGTCTCCATTCCCAGAACAATCCCTATCAGTATGGGAACGATTACCGCTACCAGACCAGGGACTATCATTTCTCGCAGAGCGGCACTGGTGGTTATATCCACACAGCGGGCATACTCCGGCTTACCGGTGCCTTCCATCAGACCAGGTATCTCCCTGAACTGACGCCGCACCTCATTAACTACACCAAAAGCAGCACGGCCAACGGCCTGCATAGCCATGGCGGCAAAGACAAACGGTATGATACCCCCGATAAAGAGACCGGCTATCACACCGGGTTGCATAACATCTATAACAGTCAAAGTTCCCGGAGCAACTAGATTGACCGCCTGTATATAAGCTGAAAATAGAGCCAGGGCCGTCAGAGCAGCCGATCCTATGGCAAAGCCCTTGGCAATAGCGGCCGTAGTGTTACCGGCTGAATCCAACGTATCGGTTATGACCCTGACCTCCGAACCCATATGGGCCATCTCGGCAATGCCGCCGGCATTATCAGCGATAGGGCCATAAGCATCCACGGCTACCGTCATGCCTGCAATAGACAACATACCTACCGCAGCCAAAGCGATACCGTAGAAGCCTCCGCCGGCACCAGCCAGACCACCGAAGTAGTAGGCTGTAAGAACTGCCAGACTGATGATGACTATCGGAATTACCGTGCTCTTCATTCCTACGGCAAAACCATTGATTATGTTGGTGGCCACACCTGTCTGAGAGGACTCAGCGATGGATTCCACCGTTTTGCCGGAGGTATATATCTCTGCAGCCAAACCGATGACGACACCGGCTATTAATCCGGACAGCGTAGCGTAAAAGAAGTACAGGCTTCCGTCCATAAGCCAGCGTGTCAAAAAGAAAGCACCGACAATGAATACGGCTGCGCTACCGAATGTTCCATTACGCAGCGATGCTTGTGCATTGCTGCCGCTACGAACAAAGAGTGCCCCGATAATGGAGGCAATCAGGCCTACGGCCGCCAACAGCAGAGCCAGCAGTATACCCTCGGTTACCGGCACCGCCGTCACAGCAGTGGCTATAATTATAGCCGATATTATCGAGCCAACATAGGATTCGAAGAGATCTGCGCCCATGCCGGCAACATCTCCCACATTATCGCCCACATTGTCAGCAATAACAGCAGGGTTGCGCGGGTCGTCCTCAGGAATACCGGCCTCAACCTTACCTACCAGATCGGCACCTACATCGGCTGCTTTTGTATAGATACCTCCGCCGACTCTGGCAAAGAGAGCCACGGAGCTGGCCCCCATGCTGAAGCCTGCAATAGCCGTAGTAGCCGTTTGAAGAGCAGCTGCAGGATCTGATCCCAGGCTGTTGAAGATATAATACAATATGGATACGCCGAACAGACCTATACCAACAACGGCCATACCCATCACCAGGCCACCGGGGAAAGCCACACCGAGAGCCTTTTCAAAGCCTTTAGTAGCTGCCTGAGCTGTTCTGGTATTGGCCCTGGTGGAGATCTTCATACCGAAGTATCCGGCCGTAGTTGAGCAAACAGCACCAAACACAAAGGCAATGGCTGTCAGCAGACCTATGCCGGCAGCCAAAAGCACGAAGGCCACTGCTACAAACAGCGCGATGGTCTTATACTCTCGTCTCAGAAAAGCCATGGCACCCTCGTGAACTGCGTCCGAGATGGCTACCATCTCTTTGCTTCCAGGATCATTTTTCAGTACCTTGATAGCAGTGTAAATGGCATAGAGTATACCTATAAGGCCCACTGCCGCTGCTATCAGGATAAAGAAGTTCAACGTACTGTAATTAATGCCTTCCAACAAAGACACCCCCATAAAATAGTTCTTCGAACACAGTTATCGATTGCCATCCTTGAGGTCCCCTTACAAGCCCTGCTCCTGAACCTGCAGCACCTTCCTCAAAGCTTTATAACCGATCTGCAATTCTATCTTGGTCTTATCTTTCGATTCCCGTCTATCCAAATAGGTATCTTACTATTTTTCCTTCGATAAAGCAATACCATTTCTGCCGAGGGGTCAAAAAAACATTAATTTGTTGCGGCGCATGCCTATGCCGAGAAGCAATCCTATCGCCGTCATATCTGTTATCATGGCACTGCCTCCGTAACTAATAAAAGGCAGAGGGATACCGGTGGTAGGCATTATACCTGTAATCATGCCTAAATTTATAAAAATATGAAAAGCCAACATGGATAGGATTCCGGTAACCATCAGTGCTCCCAAGATATCCTCGCTCTCCGTCATTATAAGAAAGCCGCGCCAGAGAATAATGCCGAAAAGAGCCAATAGAGCAAGCCCGCCCATAAAGCCCAGCTCTTCTCCTATAACGGTAAAGATAAAATCCGTATGTTGTTCCGGAATAAAACTCAGATCCTTCTGACTGCCCTGAAAGAGCCCCTGGCCGAACAGCCGGCCGGAACCGATAGCTATCTTGGATTGGTTAAGCTGATATGATGTACCCAGAGGATCGGCCAGAGGATTAAGAAAACCGGTCAGGCGTCTTTTCTGATAATCTCGCAGCCCATAACGCCAGATCAATGGGAACAGGGCCAATAGTAATCCTGCTGAAGCGGCCAGATGTTTGGCACCGGCCCCGGATACCAGAAGCATGCCTCCCAGAATGGCAATTATTACCAATGCCGTACCCAGATCCGGCTGAGCGGCGATCAGCAATATAGGCAAAGCGATATGTTTCAAAGCGCCCATAAAGGAGGAAAAGCTGGAGATATCCGTTTTAACGGATGATAAGTAGACTGCTAGGGTCACGATAACAGTCAGCTTACATATTTCTGAGGGCTGCAGCATAAAAGGGCCCAGCGGTATCCAGCGCTGGGCTCCCTTGCTGCTGTGCCCTAGTATCAGAACTGTTACTAAAAGAGCAATATTCAACCAATATATCTGATGATACCAGCGAGCCAACGCTCTGTAATCGATCAGGGCTGCCAGGCACATAAAAGCAAAACCTGCAGCAATCCAGATAATCTGTTTGCCTACCAGCAGGCCTATGGCCGGCCTGGCCTGGGCGGTACTTTTCAAAGCCGCTACACCCAATCCCAGTAATAGTATCAGAGCCGGCAATATCACCCAGTCCAGACGCCGCAGCAGGCGTAAATCGAACAAATTAAACACCTCCAAGAATGGCCATGATGCCTACCCTGTCAGGGTGTTTTATCAAACCCTTATCGGTAATTATAGCGCTTATCAATTCTGCCGGAGTAACATCAAAAGCAGGATTGGCAGCCGCCACATCTGCCGGAGCCATACAAGAGAAACCAAAATTTCTCACTTCATCAGGATTACGCTCCTCTATAGGTATGGATGTTCCATCGGGAAGAGCCGGATCAAAGGTGCTGACCGAAGCGGCTACGTAAAAGGGTATATTATGATAACGAGCTAAAACAGCCGTTGTATACGTGCCTATCTTGTTAGCAGTATCACCATTGGCCGCTATACGATCGGCTCCTACTATAACTGCCTTTATACGGCCGCTCTTCATCATATAGCCCGCCATATTATCGCAGATAAGGATAACCGGTATGCCTTCTCTTTCCAACTCCCAGGTCGTCAGGCGTGCCCCTTGTAAAAGCGGCCTTGTTTCATCTACATAGGCGGTAAATTTAGTTCCATTTCTCCAGGCATGTCGCAATACACCTAAAGAAGTGCCGTATCCACCGGTAGCCAGAGCTCCGGCATTGCAGTGATTGAGCACACCGCCCCCGGCAGGTATCAAAGAGGCTCCATAAGCTCCTATACGACGGCAAGCTTCTATCTCTTCTCGTTGAATCAGAAGAGCTTCATCCAACAAGGCCTCTTTGATACCTCTCAACCCTGAACAAACAGCCCCCTTTGCCCGACAGTGCATACGATCCAAAGCCCGGAAGAGATGGACAGCCGTCGGACGTGTCAAGGTAAGTCCGGCAATTATTCTTTCCACCTCTTCCATCAAGGATCGGCTGTCCTGAGCATTGCACGATATAGCCAGACTTGCCGTTCCCATGGCAGCGGCAATACCAATAGCAGGAGCGCCACGCACTCTTAGAGAACAGATAGCTTCCTTAAGGTCTGGCAAAGTCCTGGGACGGATAACGGTTTCCTCATGTGGAAGCAGGGTCTGATCCAGCATTGCGGGACCATCACCATCCCACCAGACGGGCAATACTTCAGCTATCTCTTCTCCGCTATGCATCTTGCGGAGGCAGCTATTATTTGCAGTTTGTTGGTTGTCGGCTTTCACGCTCGCATCTCCGGCACTTAATTACGGAAACCCTCTAAAGAACTATTTCCAGAAATCATTCTCAAACATCTTCCAGCCAGGTGAAGTCGAGTGCCTCAAGCATAAGTATTGCAGCCAGCAAGGCATCATTACAGCCGTAAGCAGTCTGTTCCATGCTGTAGAAGCTGCCATAAGCATTCCGGCTTATCTCCCGGCCATCGCCGTCTATCAAAGCCATCTCATCGCCATCATCATCAAAAGCAATGCCCAGGCTTGCCCCGGATACAGCGATTGCTCTGCCTAAAGCTGCAATATTCCTGCCTGTAAGAGCAGGGTTCCTATCCGGGAAAGCTCCGTTAATATCGGTAAAACGCTCCACCACATCATATCCAAGACCGAGAAAGAGCCTGGGAGCTATGGCACTACAGGCCCCATGCCCGCAATCCAATACAATACGCCCTTTTTGCCGAGGGCCGGCAATACTCTCCAGATGATGCAGATATGAGAGCATAGGGCTGATCCTTCCTACCCTGCCGCCACGGTAAATAAACTCTTTATGCCGGGTTACGGCCAGCTTCAGATCTACTATCCCTGCCGCAGATAAAGGTCCATCCTGCATATAAACCTTGAATCCATTATATTGAGCCGGGCGAGGAGATGCGGTAACCATGACTATGGCTGACGCCTCACAGGCTTCGCCAGCAAAAGCCAGTGCAGGAACAGGAAGTATACCGGCATCCATCACCACGCAGCCGGAGGTTATCAATCCCTTAATAGCCTCTTCCTTAAGCGTTATGGTGCTCAGACGTATATCTCCGCCAACAGCCAGGGTATGTCCGGATAAACGCCTTCCCAGGGCCTTGCCAAAAAGATAGGCATCTCTTTCAGTCAGGGTATGCCCATATTTACCATATATGCCTTTTTCTCTATAAATAGAAGAGGACATGTCATTCCTTTCGACAAGCCACAACAACCCGGTCTATACCGGCATAATCAGGGACTATGCGGAGAACCTCAAATCCGGCCGTAGAAAGCAGCTCCACAACACCGGCTCCCTGCCCGATACCGATCTCCAAAATAATAAAGGCCCCCTGACGCAACAATCTTCCTCTGGCCGTAATCCGACGATAAACATCCAGGCCGTCAGGGCCGCCGTCCAGAGCCAGACGAGGCTCGAAATCCCTGACTTCGCGCTGCAGCATATCTATATCCCGGGAGGGAACATAGGGTGGATTGGATAGCACCATATCGGCTTTCTTCCAGATATCATCGTCATGGCCATCCGATAGGGGGTCATCCTCAATTACGGTAACTCTGTCTGTAAGTCGCTGACAGGCAGCATTATACCTTGCCGTCCTGACAGCCGCGGTAGAAATATCATACGCCCGCACTCTGACACCGCTTATAAATCCGGCTATAGACACGGCAATAGCACCGCTGCCTGTACCAATATCCATTAATAGTGCCTTTTTCCGGCATGACAATATCTCTCGAGCCAAAGGTATTGCCGTTTCCACCAAAACCTCTGTATCCGGGCGAGGAATAAAAACGCCTTCCTCCACCCTGAGATCGATAGACATGAATTCCTGGTGCCCTGTCAACCATTGCAGCGGGCACCCACGACTGCGTATTGATAGAAGATGGTCATAGCGAGCCAGCAATTCATCATCAAGAAGACGTTCGGAACCGAGATAAAGTGCCAGCCGATCAATTCCAAGCAAATGCGCCATCAACAGCTCAGCATTAACCCTGGCACGTTCTACGCCCGTTTTCTCCAGATAGCCGGCGGCCTCACGCAATATTTCCCCCACTGTGCGTCCGGATAGAAAAGAAGAGACCTCACCGGCGCCACGTGCAACTATATCGCCCGGCATTATAAAGCCTCCCTCCTTTCCGCATGATCACTGGCAATAAGCGTTTCCACAAGCTCTCCCAGATCCCCGTCCAATACGGATTCCAAACGATGAAGCGTCAGGCTGATTCGGTGATCAGTAATGCGGTTCTGCGGGAAATTATACGTGCGTATCTTCTCACTTCTATCTCCAGTTCCTACCTGTAGCTTGCGATTCATGGCCACCTCCGCCTGTTGCTCGCGGATCTTCATATCCAACAGATGTGAACGCAGCAAGCGAAAGGCTTTCTCCTTATTCTGATATTGAGATCTTTCATCCTGACAGGTAACAACCTTTCCTGTCGGCAGGTGCGTAATACGGATAGCTGTTTCGTTCTTCTGGACGTTTTGGCCTCCGGCGCTGGAAGAACGATAGGTATCTATCCTAAGGTCATCCATATTAACATCTATATCGGTATCCTCATCAGCCTCCGGCAGAACGGCCACAGTGGCGGTAGAAGTATGAATGCGCCCACCGGATTCCGTTGTGGGCACACGCTGAACACGATGAACGCCGCTCTCGAACTTCAGCCGGCTGTATGCTCCTTCTCCCTTGATCAAGATAATAACTTCCTTAAAGCCTCCCAATCCTGTAGGGTTGGAACTGAGCATCTCCGTCTTCCAGCCTGTGCGCTCAGCATAGCGAGAGTACATCCGTAAGAGGTCGCCGGCAAAGAGCGCTGCTTCGTCGCCACCTGCGCCTGCCCGTATTTCCATGATAACATTTTTATCGTCATATGGGTCTCTGGGAAGAAGCAGAACTGCCAACTCTTCTTCCATTCGTACTTTTAATGGTCCCAGCTCCTCCAGTTCTGTCCTGGCCATAGCGAGAAACTCGGCATCTTCCTCGGTATCAAGTATGTTCGATACTTCGTCGATCTGCTTTATTATCTGATTATATTCTCTATATTTGCTTACTACGTCTTGGAGATCGGCATGCGCCTTGGCATATTTCTGATATTGGGCCAGATCAGCCACTACCTCAGGGTCTCCTAGAAGACGCCCGAGCTCTTCATATCTCTCCTCCATATCTTTTAATCTATCAAGCAAATGTTTCACGCTCCGTAACTGCTTGCTCCTTGCCGACCTCATCTGCCAGCAAGGGGCTCAAGGCGGCAATAGCTACTTCTATCTGCTGGTCATCAGGCTCACCGGTGGTTATATGCTGCAACCAGAGGCCGGGTACCACTATCCAAGATAACCAGATTTTCTCCTTATGCCGTCCGGCAAGCTTAATGATCTCATAAGATATCCCAGCAATAAAAGGCAATAAGAGGACTCTGGAGGCCAACCGCCAGAACCAGCCTTGCTCGCCTATAAGCGAGAATACAATTATACTTAACAACAGCACCAGCAATATAAAACTAGTCCCGCAACGCGGGTGGATAGTGCTGAACGGACGCACCGCTTTAACAGAGAGTTCTTCTCCTGCTTCCAGGGTGTTTATAACCTTATGTTCAGCTCCGTGGTATTGAAAAACCCGCTGAATATCCTTATGTCTGGCAATAAAGAAGATATAGCCTATAAAAAGAGCTATGCGTACTATGCCCTCGACCAGATTGAAAAGCACATTGTGCTTAACCGATATAAGAAAACCTGCCAGCAAATTAGGCAAAATTACAAAAAACCCTATGCCCAATAGAAACCCAAGCGCTATCGTTCCCATTATAGCCGCTTTGCTAAGCTGCGCTTCTTCCTCGTCAGAGGCAATACTCGCAGAGAAGGCCAGAGCCTGAAGACCGAGCATCAGAGAATCATAGAGTGCAAAGGCTCCCCTGACCAGCGGCAGGTTAAGCCAGGGATAACGCTTGAAAATATTCGGTGCCAACCGGTAATCCAGCTGTATATCTCCCCCGGGATCCCGCACAGCCACAGATACTGCTGACGGCCCGCGCATCATTACGCCCTCGATTACTGCCTGTCCGCCGTAATTATAATTGCTTTTCAACAAGAACATCGCTCCAGAAATAATTAGAGCTCACGCTTAAGGGCCTGCACCTGAACAATAAAGATTATTCAAAGGGCAGGCCCTAACTTGTTTAACAACCGCTTGTGAGCTACTCTGCCAAGCCGTATTTCTTTTTGAACTTCTCAACCCGACCGGCTGTAGAAGCTACCCTGCCCCGGTTTCCTGTATAGAAAGGATGGCAACAAGAGCAGATCTCAACTTTAAGATCTTCCTTAGTAGATTGAATAGGTATCTTCTCTCCACAACTGCATGTTATGGTCGTCTTGACAACCTTAGGATGTATTCCCGTTTTCATGATTTAACCCTCTTTCCTCTTCCATCTTGCCTTTAGCATGGAAGTCAAGCCTTATGCTATGGAGCAACAAGACCGATTTTCAAATGAAAGCTATAGTATTCTACCATATATGCCCGCTACCCTTCAATAAGCCCGGTTTTATTTATTGTTTATTTTACCGCCGCAACTCTCTTCTTATCCAGGCGCTGTTTTTTTATAAACTGGTCAAGCTGAAGTCTGGTCATTTTAGGAACTTTACGGCTGTTATACTCTATACCTGCCGCTCTGACGGCATTAATCCAGCCGCCGAAATAACGCTTCTTCTGTGTAGCCGCATAGAGTGCGGGATAGCGCTTCAGAATGTATGTGCTGCGCAGGCTCTCGCCATCCTCATGAAGCGCTTTGATTTTATTTAAAATCTTATCCCTGGTCCAATGTTCACGTTTACGGATCTTATCGTAATCGAGACCTACATGATTTATGGCTTTTTCCCAAGTGCCGAACCTCTTGCGGGCAGCACTAATCAGAGGCTGGTGAGATATATCCATCTGCTTGGAACTGAGATCTTCACCGGCACGATGCAACTGAAGAATAGTCTCCTCTATTTCGCTCTGGCTCCAGGTCTTCTGTCTGGCAATAGCATCATAATCAAGTCCGGCTTCCTCTATGGCATTCTTCCAGGATTCAAAGTGCCGGCTGGCAGCATAGGTGATACGTGAAAGCTCCCTGTCAGCCACCATATTCCTGAGGCTGAGATCATGGCCCTGTTTGTAAAGTTCCTTGATCTTTCTCACGATTTTATCAGCATCCCAAGAAGCAACACGTCGTATGGTGCTGTAATCAAGACCGATAAATTCAATAGCTTCCTGCCATCCGCCGAAGTATCTGCCGGCAGCTGCCAGCAGATAGCCGTATTCCTGCCGCATAGACGTCCAGCTAAGATCCTGTCCTATCTCATGTAAGCGCTTTATTTCAGCCGCTATTATAGATCTGGTCCAAATTTTCCTGGGCATATGATTTTTCCTCCCACAAACTCCGTCGCCATCTGCAATGGATATCAAGGCTCTGGTTGATAATTGAAACGACTATTTCAATACGTCCATGGCTATCGTCGCTCTTACTACTTCAACGATTTTGTTGACTTAAATGAAAATCCCCTGCCGAAACAGAGGTGCCGGCTATGAATATCCTACAAGATATTATCATCTCACAGGAGCTCTGTCAAACAAATACCGGTACTTAAGCAACAGCAAAATTATGGGAAGATAGGTTATATTTAAGAGATTAAAGGTTATGTGTTGAATAAGCTAAGGATTACGCTCGGCTCGCGCATAAAGACCTTACCGCCTGCACTTTCGGCTTCCGTTTCAAGACAACGGTCGATAATAAAGGCCCTGCCGATGCCTGCCGCCGGCGGAACGTCGCCATCCTCATTCTCGCTATCGCCGATGGTGGCTATTCTCTTTAAGGAAGCGCCGTCACGGCTGCATACTCCGGCAGCGCCGCCATCAAGCAAGACCTGGGTGAATCTTTCATACTGGAAGCACGGGTAAAGTTGTTGGAAGCCGACCCGGAGAAACCAGGCGGGTTTGCCGGGATCAGAGTCTCGGGCATCAACTTTGTGCTGCGATCGGACGGGTTCTGGTGGCCGTACCGCAAACCCGGCGCAGAGAGATCTCTCGGTTCTCTGAAAAAAGCCGATATTGCCTTCGGCAAATGGTATAATTATAGGATAATTCGGAGCGCAGCCGGAGCCTTTGAGTGGTCTGTCAACGGCGAGAAAATTTGCACCCTTATCGAGCCCGACATGAAAGGCGATGTTTCCCTATCGGCCTGGCGGATAAAAACGGCTTATGATGATGTTAAAATCAGTAAACCGATGGCAGTAAGCCAATAAATACGGATAAGCTGTATCCTGAGCAAATGCGTATTGGTAGAAGAGATACTCATCGATCATCCGGACCAACTGTAATCTGTTTGTCGGCAGATTAGTCAAGATCTATATCAAAGAAGCTAAAAAGAAGAAAATGCTACGGTTGGAAAGAATAATGATGAAAAGACGATGATTATTGCCCATCGAGGCCATAGCAGTGTAGCTCCAGAGAAGACCCTGGCGGCTTTTAAATCGGCTCTCAAGCTGGATATCGAAGCGATTGATTGATGTTCATCTGGGTAATGACGGCCATGTAATAGTCATGCATGATGATTTTGTAGATCGTACTACCGACGCAATGTCGCCGCTATCGAGGCAAAGGCATCTACACGCTGAACCGATAACGATCTGTCCAAATTGCCAACTTTCCAGGAAAGAACACCCGATTGTATAGCCGCGATACCGGCTTGCAACGGTACTGATGCCGTAAAACTCGGAGAGCGCCTGTGGGCTATTCCCATGAGCCATCTGATCGGATAAAAGCTCAGTCAAAATCACACTTCCCACCGTTCACGGTACGAACACTGGAAGCCGTGGCAGGTGAAGCAAGGCTTCCACCCTTGTTTCCGGTAACCGTTACGCCGAAACCGGAAACCAGCGCATCAGCTCACGGGTCACCAGTTCGTGGCCATGGCGGTTGGGATGGTTACTCCAGGAGAGCAGATCGGTAAGATCACCCTCCTCTGCCGCATATCTCTCAAAGGCAGCCAGGCTGTCCGCCAGCCCGATGTCGTACTCCGCCGCCAGCTTGCGTATCATGTTTGCATGCGCCTGCAGCGCCGTCCACGCTGCCGCGGCCGGATCGGCTATACCGGAAACATCGGCGGTCGGCGTCAAGAGCAGGAGCTTGATATCTTTATCCAAGGCCTTATCTATCATCGACCGCCAGGCCCTGTCTGCCCGGGACAGACCAATGTCTCTGTCGTTCAGGGCGTAATCTATGGTCAGAACATCGGGTCGGCGGCA
Source organism: bacterium (assembly GCA_028685295.1). Lineage (GTDB taxonomy): Bacteria > UBP13 > UBA5359 > UBA5359 > UBA5359 > UBA5359. The sequence goes on along the minus strand of JAQUEL010000012.1, from coordinate 19,471 downwards.
GAATACGTCCGACTTAAACCGGGCGGCCCCGCTCTCGGAATTCTCGCCGCCGATGGCGGTGACCGTAACATTGATCACGGCATAGGGGAAACGCTCCTTCAACGCCCGGTGCAGCAGATAAGGATAGGCGTTGAAGGTATCTACAAACGGCGGGGCAAAGTACCCCGCCGGCACGCTGTGCCCGTGGCAGACGATATTGACTATCCTGTTTTCCGGCCAGTGTACCTTCAGTTGCTCCACTATGCCGGAGAGATAGTTTGAAGGGTCTACGATGCTCATGGCTGCCTCCGAGAATTCTGATTATCAGCATTTATATGCATATATTTCCGGATAAAGACGTCTTAATCTACGAGTATCGACCATACGACGCAGGCAATCCTGCATGTGCTTATCGCTCTTAGCAAGCAGGTATGACAGTTTTTGCCTGCTCATAGGTATCTGATAACATATTCTTTCCACCAAATTATCCAAAGTTGCCGGAGCAATCCGCTTGCCCAGCTTATTAATTTCTTCTTGTAACATTTCCGGTAGCATCTGCAGCAAAAATTTTTGCATATCTCTCTTCTCGATTGTGCCCGGTCGGTTCATCGAATACCCCGGCCACACCACGCCTTCGTCACGGCCAAGCCCAAGCATGATATAGCCGCCTTTTCGATTCGGCTCATTGGATAAGGCACAGACCGTCTCAAGAACACTCTTACCGATTTCAGAGCCTCGTTTAGCCTCAATCTCCACGATTTCATCATTATTGCACAGTTGATCGAAGAGTTCCTCAAAACCCTGGTATTCGTTAATACCTAATTACGATGCTCCCATGTTCCATGTACTATCCACTGCTATTAAAGATATCGGGCCGATATGCGCTTGTCAATACTGAGTTCGTATGCTTGTATCTCTACCTGCCACGTGCATGTTATTTCTGCTGCGAGCGGTGGCCTCGCTCAGCCATTTAGAGGTTACCGGATAAGATCAATTCTCAGGTGTTATCTTATTTCACGCAGCAAGATAAAAAATCATCTCGTTTTGGCAGCTATCCGCTATCGGTAATTTTAAAAACGGGAAGGATCGCTTCACCCTCAGACTAGCACCACCTTACCCGGATTGAGAATATTATCCGGATCAAGCGCTTTTTTGACGGCGATCATCAGATCGAGATTGGCGGCAGGCGACATCGCTTTCAAATAGTCTCTCTTGGCCAGCCCTATGCCATGTTCCCCTGAAATCACTCCGCCGCGGGCAACAGCATCGGCAAAGAGATCCTGTCGTACCTGCTCATGCATCTCTTGCCAGCCGGGCAGATCTCCACCGATAATTCCATCATCCAGACGGCAGCGCAGTGAATGGGTGTGAACATTGCCGTCGGCCGCATGGCCGTAGGTGGGAAGCGATATGCCGTACCGAACCTCCAGTTCGTGAATAAAACCGATGTGTCCGGCTATTTCAGACCTGGGAACACAAATATCAAAGAGTTCCACCGTGCCGGGACGCAAAGCTTCATAAAGCATGCTGCGCAGTTCCAGTATATCGGCCTGACGGCTGTCATCCTCTGCTAGCAACATATCCAGAGCTCCACCGGCCTCGACTATGGCCGCCAGATCCTCTGCCTGTCCCAGCACTTCATCCTCATTGCGCCCATCCAGAATAAGCATCAAGCTGGCTGCCCCATCACGAGCCGGCCAGCTTCTGTCAAGCAGCCTCTCTGCACAGCGTATTACGGAGTGCTCCAGAAATTCCACAGCACACGGCATGATATCTGCTTTGAGTATTTTCGGTACAACGGAAATGGCCTCTGCCACGTCGGCAAATGGAACTACCAGAGTCTTGCTTACACCTGGGGGCGGCAATAGAGAGATTGTAACCCCGGTGATTATACCCAGCGTACCTTCTGAGCCGATCATCAGATCCAGCAAATTATAGCCGGAGCTGGATTTAATAAACTTGCCTCCCAGATTTGCTATTCTGCCGTCAGCCAGAACAACCTGAAGTCCGATAACGTATCGCTTCACCGTACCGTACTTGACGGCGCGTGCACCGCCTGCGTTGGCAGCTACAGCACCACCGATAAAAGCTCCTTCATCTCCCGGATGAGGTGGGAAGAAGAGATTCATCTCCTTTACATGCTGATAAAGATCGTGCAGGGCCATGCCCGCCTGGACGGTAATGGTATGATTATCCGGGTCAGCATCCACAACGCCATTCAATCTATTCAGACTGAGCACAACTCCTCTTGCAGCAGGGACGCACCCGGCAGAGAGACCCGTTCCTCCACCACGGGCAGTCAAAGGTATTTTCATCTCCGCACACAGCCTGACGATGGCCGCCGTTTCCTCTTCTGAGCCGGGGCGAACAGCAGCTGCAGGCATACAAGCAAATTCCTCCATGGCATATTCGTCATGAGAAAAGAACTCGATATCTTCAAAAGCTGTCAAGACGTTTCCGCTTCCCACGATACTTTCAGCACGCTCTATCCATTTTTCAATATTTGACATTTAGTTCTCCTCCTTAATATAAGGTATGGTCATCGGCCCCTCCGGCAAAACGGCTATGGAGGCACTGCCCCCCAGCTTATCCAGCTCTGCGGCCAGGCGTAATTCAATATTCTCAACCGCTTCCATATATGCCTGTGACACCTCATATGCCGCCAAGCCGGAATAGAGAGCTATCCGGGCCCGGGAAGCTATAATTGCCAACAGTTGTGCCTCCCACTGATCGAGTATGCCCTCTTTCGAAACCCTTACTTGAGCTAACAAATCTTCCGGAGAGCTATGAGTTGTCAACAGGCTCTTGAAATTGCCGTGATCCGGGAAACCATCACGACACTCAGCGGCACATAGTATAAGCCCCCCCGAACGAACAATCCTGCTGGCTGCCGACATGCCTTTTACCGTCTGGTAAAGGTTCTGATCCAGCGGATAACCGCCATTGGTAGTTATCACTATATCGTAATAGTCGGGAACGGATAACATGGCGCTTTCACGACAAAAACGGCAGGCTTCTTCATGACAGGCTATCGGTTCCCCGGCAAATAATCCGGTGATATGACGATCACGGTTCAGGGTTACGTTGATGCAAAGATCCGCCGGCTGCAAAGCACCGCATTCTCTGATCATGTTCTGAGTAGGATTGCCATCAAGCACGCCCCAGGTGGAACAAGAATGATCGATCATTTCAGCTCCGTGAAAGTATATGATATCCTCTATACCGAGTATCCCCGGACAAACGGCTTTGTATCCACCGGAAAATCCGGCCATAAAATGCGGCTCGACAAAACCTAATAGAATACGTTTATCCGCCCGGATATATTCACGATTCATCCTTATGCGACGCCCTCCACGAAGTTGACCGGCACTGTCCAGCTTATCCGGTTTGAAGGCATCGTGATTGACGACGTGATATCGGCTGATTATCTCTCGCCCCAGCATAGTCGTCATCTCTTCCGGAGTACAGGCTCGATGCGACCCGGTACCAATGATTATCGTTATTCGATCAGGCGACACATGCCCCATCTCTTCCATCAGCCAGGATATGGCCCTGTTACCGGGAAAAGGCCGTGTAATATCAGGTATTACTATCGCCACGCTCTCTTCAGCTGAGATCATTTCTCTAAGCGGCAATGAACCTAAAGGAGCTCTGACAGCCTTGATAAAGGCGTCTCTTTCGTCAGATAGTCCGGCGGTATATACGGGTTCTATAACATTGATACCGGTATCAGGCAGATCCACCATCAAATGGCCGTCACCATATTTTAACGCTACTCTCATTTTTCCTCTCACTGTTTCAAAGGTATTTTTTCACAGCGGCTTCAGTTGTTGCAGCTTTCATCAGCCATACTCCCAAATTCCTACTGCTGACTTGCAGATAGGTCGAGCAATTGTAGATTGTATACATTATAGTATAGCGCCTTATATAGTCTATATTGTTCTTAGGCCTCCTCTCTCAAAGTTTCCATGATATTGCTTCTGGTATGGAGAATATGCTCCCTCATGGCTTCCGCCGCCGCCGTTGCGTCTCTCTTTTCAAGGGCCTCTATGATCTGTATATGCTCTTCAAGCGCCTGTCTGATCTGTTTATCATCTCTGGCTATAACAGTAATCCTGAAAAAATTAACCATGTTACCCAGAGATTCTATGGTTGCAGCTAGGCGCTTGTTGCCGGAATGCTCGGCAATACAGTAGTGAAATTCCCGGTCGAAAGCATGGCTTTCTTCATTACGGCCTGATATTATCTCCTGACGGCTCTTTCCGGCTCTGACCCTGAATTCCTTGATAACGGCCTCCGGTATCCGCAGCGTTGCCAGAGTTACGGCCAGTTCCTCCAGAACGGCTCTGATATCGTAAATCTCCACTACATCCTGCAACTCCAGTTTCTTGACATACATGCCTTTCCGAGGAATAAGCTCCACCAGTTCATCTTTGGCCAGAGACTTCATGGCTTCTCTGACCGGCGTCCGGCTGACACCCAATTGCCGTGCTATCTCCTCTTCAGTAAGACGGGCTCCGGGAGCCAGCTTCCCGGTGAGGATCTGCTCTGTTATGATCTCGTATATTCTATGATCTATATTGGCATGCTCTATTTGCGACAGATTAAATGACATGACGACCACCTAGCTTGAATTGTGCATTGTATACAATATTATTCGACATCATTGAAAAAGCTCCTCTTTCCCTTTACAGATTGCATAAAAGCATCATAAGCTGGATAGAGGTGCTGGTCGCCATGGGAAGATGTCCGGAAAGAACTCGAGCTGTAAAAGCAACAGTTAGTTGCCGCTTTCAGAGGCGGGCTACATTGCTCTTCCTGGCTGCACACGCCACAGCTTCGGCTACAGCCGGCCCTACACGCTTGTCAAAGGCTTCGGGGATGATATAGTCGGAATTCAGCTCCTTCGGTTTCACCAGGCCGGCTATGGCTTCCGAGGCGGCCATCTTCATGACATGGTTTATCTCCCTGGCCCTGACATCCAAAGCGCCGCGAAAGATACCCGGGAAAGCCAACACATTATTGATCTGGTTTGGATAATCAGAGCGACCGGTACCTATTACCGATGCCCCGGCAGCCCGGGCTTCATCCGGTGTTATCTCCGGTACCGGATTGGCCATAGCAAAGATAATGGGGTCATCAGCCATACGCCTGACCATATCCGGCTTCAGAACTCCAGCTACAGAGACCCCGATAAAGAGGTCCATGCCCTCAATGATCTCTTCCAGATCCCCTTTTAGACCCTCTCTATTAGTCTCCCCAGCCAGCTTCTCCTTGAAGCTGTTGTTGCCGGGGCGTCCTGCATAGAGAGCTCCTCTGGTATCGCATATCACTATATCATGAACTCCGGCCGCCAATAGATAACGTGAGATAGCTGTACCGGCCGCCCCCGCACCATTCATTAAAACTCGTAACTCCCCTATCTCCTTGCCGGTTATCTTTAAGGCATTGATAAGCCCGGCCAGCACTACTACAGCCGTGCCATGCTGATCATCGTGAAAAACAGGAATATCCAGCCGTTTTTTAAGCTCATCCTCTATATAAAAACACTCTGGGGCCGCTATATCTTCGAGATTTATGCCTCCAAAAGTAGGGGCTATGGCTTCAACGGTTTCAATGATGGAATCCGGATTTTCGGCATTAAGGCATATCGGAAAGGCATCCACATTGCCGAAAGCTTTGAAGAGCACTGCTTTACCTTCCATAACCGGCATACCGGCTTCCGGACCTATCTTTCCTAGGCCTAGCACCGCCGTGCCATCCGTAACCACCGCCACCAGATTCCCTCTGGCCGTATAATCCCAGACTCTATCCGGATGGTGGTGAATTTCCATACAGGCATCAGCTACGCCCGGCGTATATGCCAGGCTCAGATCATGATTATTCTCCACCGAGACCTTGCTGGTAACCTCTATCTTTCCTTTGTGCTCCAGATGCAGCTTCAGAGCTTCTTCCCTTATTCCCATTCGTCTTTCTCCCTTCCAGCCAAACAGCACCGCCCGGCAACAATTGTTTCAATTTTTCTACAACAATCTGCTTATCAGCTACCTTATAAGCATCGCCAAGAGCTATCGTAACCGATTCTCCATTCTGCAGATGTAAGTAGACTGCTATCGGCCCAGGATGAAGCGCTAGCACTTCTTTGATACCGGCCAGCATTTCCTGAGTGGCCTTGCGCCCAGGTCTGATATGCAAATCGGGCACCATCCCGGCTAATGTTTCCGCCAGCGGCGAGACCTCCTCGCATATTATCTTGATCTCCTCGACCTCTTCTTCCTCTGTCTCTGCGGCACCTTTTCTAGATGATTTTCGGCTTATCTTTCCTCTGGCTACCAGAACAGCATCCTTGCTAAGGCAGGGACGACATTTCTCATAGGTCTCGGAGAAGACTATAAGCTCCAGCTTTCCGGTGAGATCCTCCATCTGAACAAAGGCCATAGCTTTATTGTTACGGGTGATAATAGGCTTGACGGAAGAGACCATCCCCACAACAGTGACCTCATCCTTATTCTGGAGCATATCAAGACTCTCAATATTTAATGAAGTTATTTTTTCTATCTCGTCCTGAAGATGGCGCAACGGATGATCGGATATATACAGGCCCAGCACATCCCGCTCCATATCCAGCATTATATTATGCTCGAGTTCGGGAACATGGGGTATCTCCGGCTTGACGATATCCCGGGTTGTATCTCCACCCAAAAGATCGAATAGGGATGTCTGGCCTGATTGAGCTTCCTGTTGGCGCCGCTGCCCGTAATCCATGGCCGTATCAGCAACAGCCAGCAACTGCCCCCTATGACCTTCCAGGCCATCGCAGGCACCGCAACGGATAAGGCTTTCCAGTACTTGTTTGTTCAGTAATCTACCGTCCACTCTGCAGCAAAGATCGAAAATATCGCTGAAAGCTTCCTGTCGGCGCGCTTCGATAATAGCATCAACCGAACCTCGCCCAACATTCTTTACCGCCCCCAGGCCCAAGCGTATGCATCCGTTTTCTACGCTAAAGCCCCACTGGCTGCGGTTGATATCCGGCGGCAAGACTTCCAGGCCCAGGCGCCGGCTCTCCTCGATGTAGAGAGAGAGCTTATCCTCGCTGCTCATTTCACTGGATAGTAAAGCGGCCATAAACTCTACCGGATAGTGGCATTTCAGATAAGCTGTCTGGTAGGTAATAATGCCATAGGCGGTGGAGTGGCTCTTATTGAAGCCGTATTCGGCAAAGAAGGCGATCTGGTCGAAGATGGCGTCGGCTGTCTTGCCATCGATGCCCCGCTCCCGGCAGCCATCTATAAAGATACCTCTCTGCTTATCCATAACCTGGAAATTCTTCTTAGCCATAGCCCGACGCAACAGGTCAGCCTGTCCCAGCGAGAAGCCGGCCAGCTCATTAGCTATCTGCATAACCTGCTCCTGATAGACTATGACGCCGTAGGTTTCTTTAAGTATCGGCCCCAGCATGGGATGCAGGTATTCCACCGCCTGCTCGCCTCTCTTCCTGGCGGCAAAGAGCGGCGTGCCGCTGCCAAGCGGACCCGGACGATAAAGAGCGATCAAAGCAATAATATCGTCTATGCAGTCCGGCCTGATCTCCCGGCAGAGATTCCTCATGCCGGCACTTTCCATCTGGAACAGGCCAATGCATTGACCTTCTGAGATAGTAGCATAGACAGCGGCATCATCAAGCGGCAGATTATCCAGGTCTACGCTCTTCCCGCTTGTCTCTGCAATAAGGTTCAGAGCATTGTTGATAACCGTCAGGGTTCTCAGCCCCAGAAAATCCATCTTCAACAAGCCTATCTTTTTCAAGGCATCCATGGAATACTGAGTTGTGACATCACTCTCCCCCAGACGCTGCAACGGCGCATAATCCGATAAAGGTTCATTGGCTATAACTACTCCGGCGGCATGAGTAGAAGCATGTCGGCTCAAACCTTCCAGCGCTATGGCGGCATCTATCAGATCGCGTCCGATGGGATTGGTATTGTAGTAATCCTTCAGCTCGGGAGAAAGCTCCAACGCAGCCTTTAATGTCTCTCCGAAAGGGATCATCTTAGCGATACGATCTACATCTGCATAAGGGATATCCATTGCCCGGCCTACATCCCTGACGGCAGCCCGGGCTTTCATGGTTCCAAAAGTGATTATCTGAGCAACTCTGTCCTGACCGTATTTTTCAGTCACATATTGAATAACTTCGTCACGTCTTTCATAACAGAAATCAGTGTCTATATCGGGCATATCCACTCTTTCAGGATTGAGCATACGCTCGAAAAGCAGGTTATAACGCAGAGGATCGATATTAGTTATTCCCAAAGAATAAGCTACCAGGCTACCACCGGCAGAACCCCGCCCAGGCCCCACCGCTATACCCTGTTCTCTGGCATACTTGATAAAATCCCAGACTATCAGAAAATAAGAAGGAAAGCCCATCTGAGAGATAACAGATAATTCATACTCCAGACGCTGCCGTACCTCTGATGTCACAGGATTATAGCGCTTTTCCAATCCCTCCAGGCAAAGACGGCGCAGATACTCCTTCTGAGGAATACCGTCAGGCGTATTATACTGAGGCAGATGGATACTCTTCATATCCATGTTAAAATTGCACTTCTCGGCTATCTCAAGGGTGTTCGATAACGCCCCGGGGATCTCTCCGAATAGAGCAGCCATCTCGCCGGCCGATTTGAAGTAAAACTCCTGGGTGCCAAACCGCAGCCTGCCGGGATCGTTGACCGTCTTGCCCGTCTGTATGCAGAGCAGGATATCGTGCGCTCCCGCATCCTCTAAGCGAGTATAGTGGCTGTCATTCGCTGCCACCATCGGTATACCCAAACGCCTTGATAGTTCGATCAATCCGGGCAGAACCTTGCGTTCCTCGGCCAGATTATGATCGTGAAGTTCCAGATAGAAATCCTCGCTAAAAAGATCATGGTAAAAACCGGCCGCTTCAGCGGCCTGATCGATGTTATCCTGCAATAGTAATTCGGGGATCTCCCCGGCCAAACAGGCGCTGGCAGCCACCAGACCCTTGCAATGCTGTGACAATAAATCCTTATCTATGCGCGGCTTATAATAAAAACCTTCCAGCCAGCCGACGGAAACTAATTTTATAAGATTGCGATATCCCTCATCGTCCTTGGCCAGCAGCAATAAATGATGATTGGCGGCATCCAGGCCGGGGGATTTATCGTGACGAGTGCGCGGTGCGACATAGACTTCGCATCCTATAATAGGCTTAACACCGACATCCTTACAAGCCTTATAGAAATCCACCGCTCCATACATGCTGCCATGGTCCGTAAGTGCCAGGGCAGGCATTTTCAATTCGGCCGCTCGGGCAGCCAGGTCCTTAAGCCGGCTGGCTCCATCCAGAAGCGAATATTCGCTGTGACAATGCAAATGTACAAACTGAGAGGGGGCCCTCAAGCTCCCCTCCACACTATGCGAATTAATGGTCTGATTCTTGCTACTCATACAGATAATAATACTGTTGTTTTAGCGATAGGGCAAGCCCCTGATTGTCCTTGAATATATACCATTAATGGTGTAGATTATGGATAACTATATAATATGTTACTACATTCGATATTTTAGGTATAACTATTACAGCTATTTTGATAAGGTGGCAGCTAGCGTATGAAGCTTCAGAGGTTAACAGATCAACCTATTCTCACCCCTAACCCGATCCATACCTGGGAGGCTGCAGCTGTTTTTAACGCCGCTGTAGCCAAAGATAACGATCTTATACATATGTTGTACCGAGCAACGGACAAGGCCTGTAAGGCCTTCAGCTGCGAGGAGAAATATGTCTCCAGCATTGGATATGCCGTCAGCCACGACGGCATCAGCTTCTACCGCTTTGATAAGCCTGTTTTTCAGGGCGGTGGGCCGGAGGAAGCCTGGGGATGCGAGGACCCACGCATCACGCAAATAGGTGATGAGTTTTACATGGTCTATACTGCTTTCGGCGGCTTCGCCTCTCACGATAATTTCCGCCTGGCTATGGCCAGCACAAGAAACTTCGTGCAGTGGGAGCGCAAAGGTATCGTCCTGGATGAGGCCAATAAGGATGGAGCGCTCTTCCCGGAAAAGATCGGCGGCAAATATTTCATGTTGCATCGGCGTCCTCCCGCTATATGGCTGGCCAATTCCGGCACTCTGAGCAACTGGGGCAATCATCGCAAAATTATCGATGTCCAACCGAATACCTGGATGTCGTCTCGCATAGGTGCCGGCGCTCCGCCGATAAAGATCGATCAAGGCTGGCTGATCATCTTTCACGGCGTAGATGAGAACAACATCTACCGTCTTGGAGCGGCCCTGCTCGATGAAAACGATCCCGGCAACGTTTTGGCTATCTATCCTGAGCCTATCTTGGAACCGAAGCTGCCATGGGAGAAGCAAGGTTTTGTTCCCAACGTGGTCTTTAGTTGTGGCGCCGTCGATATGGGAGACGAATACTACGTTTATTACGGCGCAGCAGATACGGTTATCGGTGTAGCCTCCCTCAAGAAGGCGAACATTGATTTCGGGTTGTAATCCTCTTATAGAGCCCTGTTGAGCATAGCGATGGCCCAGTTGAGGTAAAAGGCAAAGCTCACCCAGAGAATGTACGGCAGCAGCAACAGCCCGGCCACTCGGTTCAGACGCCGGAATACGACTATAGCTGCCAGGATGCTGAGCCACAGCAGGACCATCTCCAACAGCGCCCCGTTGATAGAGTGCTGCATAAAGAAAATATACGTCCATAGCATATTGAGCAACAGGTTTATACCCAGTATCTCCATGGCCATAATATTGTCACCGCTGCGAGGGCGCATGTTCCAGGCTAGAATACCGGCCATGGCCGTAAGGGTAAAGAGTATTGTCCAGACGATACCGATAACACTGCCGGAGGGAGTCCAGGGCGGCTTGGCGATGTTCTGATACCAGCCGAACATGCCGACAGTCGTGAACAGCGAACCGATAACGGCAGTACCGTAAACAAAGGCTGTAATGATCAGTGCGGACAGCCAGGATATTCGCAAGTATCGGGCCATAACGTCACACTCCTTTGCCACCTGTCTGTCATCAGTATACCCGTATGGCCCTTTCCAAAACGTATATCTAGCCGAAGAGTTCCAAATGATGCTTCATATGCGTTGCCAGGATCTCATAATGCTTCTCTTCATGCCGACGTAAAACATCTCTAAGCCTGTCGCGAAAGAGCAGTTTGCCATCCGGCTTGATGGTGGTCAGAACCGAACCGAAAGTAACATGCAGCATCTGGCGAACATCAAAATGATCCAGTAATTTGGGTAAATCGGCATCCTTTATATCGGATATATCCGGTACACGATCCATGACGGCGGAAACATGATAAGTCGCCTTATCCGTTTCATAGCGCTCGCGGGCAAAGATGAATATCTCATGGAAGAGAGCCGGATCACAGGCAGCTATCACCCTTATAGCCTCCAGATAACTGGTGCCGGCCGTTTTGAGATGGACGAGCTGTCCGGTATATCGGGCTACTACATGGTAGATGGAGAACTTATCGCTACCGGAGTGCAAGCTGATCTTATATCCGCCAAAAAGCTTGGCAATAGCAGCGTGCTCAGCAAAACGGACTTCAAATTCCGATAAATCGCCAATATAATCTACGCCTTTCTCGAACCTGCCTGTAAAGCGTGGCGCCAAGCTGACCCACTTCGCCCCCAGACGCTTTAGCTCGGAAGCGATGAAGATATGCTCCAGCGCGGTAGTGGGAGTTTCCGTTTCGTCCACGGAGACTTCCAGTTCATACGGTCTACCGGCTGCCGCTTCCCTTAAATGCCGGTACATATCGACAGTATGCAGCACTGCATTAGAGTATTTGACCGCTGCCTTAAGCAGAGTATGGTGATCGAAACTTAACATTGATTGCCCCAGGTCAAACTGCCTGCCTTCGTAGATGAATATCATTTCATCAGCCGTAACCCCTAAATCGGCAAAGGGCAACTTCTGGAAGCGTGCCTCCAATTCGGCATCGTTATAGCCATCGGCCGCATTATCCACATGATCGCCCGGATCAACGGTGAAAAGAGTAAATCCTGCCGCCAGGCAATTATCTATATCTTCCGGTTGCTTCAGATGATCAGCATCTGAGCCATAGCCATCGGTATATCCTTCCTGCATTACGCCCCAGGTTGCATCATCCATAACATCTTCCGGTGTGCGTCCGGTCCGTTCCATTTCGCGGATTGATTGCTGAGCCAGAAAGGGAATAAATCCGCTGCCGCAAACCGCCCTGATATGACCGGGCGTAGCCAGTCCCAAACGGTCTCCACAGCCCACGCTCCCGGACAGACCCACCAACCGAGGTGCCGTAAAGGGAAGCGCCTTACGTAAAGCAACGGCATTGCCATGGGCCAGAGGGCAGATTTTGACGACCATTCCTTCACCACGAACCACGCGGCCTTCAAAATCAGGTGAAAGCCCGCAATCACAACCGCAACCGCATATGGTAGCGATTAATAAATATTTATCAAGGTCCTTGCGCCCCATGGCCCAGATCAGACCACCGGCCTCTATGATGGAGGCCGGATATATATCCATATTCGTAACTGCAGCCAGGAATGCCTGATGCTTTTTAGAGTTTCTTACATCTATACCCACGCTTTTTACTCCATTCCTTGAGAAATCAATAATCGTCTTTACTTATTCTATTCGGGAGTTTCCTTATCCTGCCTGCCGAAAAAGGATATCTCTGTCAGCTTGCCTACGGCTGTCTTTCCCATTCGACCGGCCATGCCTATCGAGGCCAAATCCCCTTCCCAATTTATACGTTTTTTCAGCACCATAGCTGCTATTATCAGCAGAACATCCGTCAGAAACAAGATACTATAAGATGAACTACCGCTATACAGAACGCTTGCATTATTATCCATAAAGAGTATTGCCTTGCCTCCGATAATCGGACCCAGGCCCAAAGCCGTTCCACTGGCTATAAATGCGGCTATGACGTAGGAAGCACCTTTGATATGCGGTGCAACCCGCATACTGTAACTAATCTGTCCCAGATTGATGCCGGCAATAGCGGCTCCACGGAGCAAGCTTACCAGCGCTGCTGAAAAAATCAATGCCACCCCCTCTCCGTAAATAACGGCCCAGGCTAATGTCGTCAACCCAAGAAGAAAGGCTGATAATCCAAAGACACTGCGTTGGCCGTACCTGTCCGATATCTTCCCCCAGAGTATGAGTGTAACAACAGCTCCGGCGGCCTCCATGGCAGAAATAACGGCCACCATCCCAGATGGCAGCTTAAGACAACTTTTCATGTACACTACAATAAATGGTGTTACAAAACCTACAGCAAAAAAGAGCGCCATGGAAAAGAGAAGATAGCGTCTGTAATTACGATCCCGCAGCGGCATGACCAAAGCCTGTGCCAGGCTGGTTTCTTCGGCTTCAGGATTGACCTTTCGTTCGGGTATACGTAAAATAAAAAATTGTCTGACGATCGCCGCGATAAAACCGATAGCAAAAACAACTGAAAACCTGGCCATAGAAGGCTCACTGCCCAGATATATGCCTGTAAGAATAAGATAGAGGGTGCCGGCTATCTGCCAGGCTGTTCTCATTCGGGCGAAGAAGCGCCCGGTTATTGCATCCGGAACAGAATCCCTGATCAGCGGGAACCATCCTGCCTGGCCCAGGTTGCCGAACATAGCAGCGGCAGCAGTGACCAGCAGCAATGCATTTATAGCCTGAACGCTGCCTAAATAATGATAGATTAAAGGTATTAATGGGAAGGCAAAGGCACAAAGTGCCTGCAAACCATAAAACGACAGTACATAACGCCGTTTACCATCTCTTTCAAGGGCATTCGCCAGAAAAAGCTGTACTATGGCAAACAGAGAAACAAAAGAGTTCATCAGACCCACTTTATCCGGAGGCATGCCTATTTTGACAGCAAAGAGATTGAGAACCGTAGCATTTACTGAATAAAAGTATATTATGCTGAAAATTGAGGTGGCGGTGATATTGCGCTGCCCATGACGTTGCTGCGCTTTTGTCAATTGATCTTTTAGGTTATCGTTATCGGAATTCAAAGAGGATCCCGCCCCAACATATCTCAAAAAGTGAGAGCAGACCTGTAAGCCGGGTTCTGTATCCCTTGCGAGACAGTGGTCATCTATCTGGGACGATAGTTACCTATCGCCTCGTCGGCCTTTCCGCCTTGAACCTTGCGGTTCTCAGCGACACGACGGCCGGTAGCGATCATACCCGAGAGTCCGGTGGGCCACCGCTATCCGCCTGAGCGGATTCTCTCCTATTTGATCTTGCTCCGGGTGGGGTTTACCAAGCCGGATGGTCACCCATCCGCTGGTGCGCTCTTACCGACACCTTTTCACCCTTACCGCCCTAAGGCGGCGGTTTGTTTTCTGTGGCACTTTCCCTGGGGTCGCCCCCGCTGGACGTTATCCAGCACCCTGCCCTATGGAGCCCGGACTTTCCTCGAACGGCATCAGCCGCCCGCGACCACCCGATCTGCTCTCGTAGTTATTATACCCGAATCAAAGCGCGATCACAATCAGCAACGAGCCAAAGCCTTATCCACAGCCCGGTTGACGAGTTTATCCGCCCGGCGGTTTTTAGCACGAGGGATATGCGTGAAAGATATCGAGAAAAACCGTCGGGTGATTCTCAGCGCCTCCTGATAAAGAGGTATCAGTCCGTCATTCCTTACCTTATACTCTCCCTTGAGTTGGCGCACCATCAATTCACTATCGGAATAGACCTCCAATCTATCTATTCCCCGCGCCAACGCCCACTCCAAACCCAGAAGCAAAGCCCGGTACTCGGCCACATTATTAGTAGCTTCACCTATATACCGACCCTCTTCCGCCAGCAACTTGTCATCGCTGTCCAGAAGCACAAACCCTATGCCGGCAGGACCGGGGTTGCCTCTGGCTCCACCGTCCGTATATAGTTTTGCTTCCCCCATTCAAGTCGCTCCTTCAACCGGCTCGTTACTCTGCTTCTTTCAGTGCAGACAACATTGCCGCCTGTATAACCAGCCGTTCCTTCATCTCCGATACGGAGACAAATCTATCGCCCAAATTATATGACAGCGCTTTCATCACTATATTACTTATTCCGGGAGTCAGCTCCGATCTCAGTTCAAGTGGAGAGGCAAAGCTGACGTTAGGCTGGCGCCTTTCCAGCTTTCTACCGGTAAGCAGGTAATACATGGTGGCTCCCAGGGAATAAATATCCGAGCGCGGCCCAACATGTCCCACAAATTGCTCCGGCGCAGCATAACCCGGCGTTCCTCCTGTATGATCGGAAGAGCCGTTCCTATAGAACCCGGCCAAACCCAGATCCACCAGGTGAACAGCACCATTATCATCCAATAACATATTGCTGGGTTTGAGGTCAGCCACCACTACCGGCACCGACAGGCTATGCAAGTAGGTAAGCACCTCCGCCACCTGTATGGACCAATCCAGAACATTCCTCTCCGACGGCAATGAATGCCCTTCTACCATATCTTTCAAACTGACACCCTGAATAAATTGCCGTACCATATAATATCTGCCCCAAATGGAGAACCTCTCCTTTAAAGCCGGTATTCTGGGATGGTTCAGATATGATAAAATAGCACCCTCATGCCGCAAAGCCCTGACAGCCTGGCGGCCATTCTGCGGAAGAGCTTGCTTTACAGCCCATAAATCACCTGTCTTTATCTCTTCCGATTTATATACGGCACCAACGGCGCCTTGTCCCAATAACTGCAATATGCGATAGCGTCGACGCAGCACGCTGCCCGATGCCAATGTCGCAGACAATACCTTCACCTGCCTTATGGCCCCAGTTAATCCCGGTATATCCAGGTCACTATTCTGGAAGCCTTGCTCTTTATTCTGGCAAGGGCATTGTCTACAGATTTCTCGGATCGGCTTATCTCAATAGCAATTTGCTTGTAGCTCTTACCATCAATGTAGGAAAGTAGCACTCTATGCTCCAGAGGCGATAGGACTTTCTCCAAATTGACTTTCAAAAGTCTGATAAACTCAGAGCCTATAAGCAATGTTTCCGGATCATCACTACCGGCAACAGCCAGATGCTCATGCATCGCTTTATCTCCATTATCGCTGCCGCATAGGGCATCAATCGATCTGGAAGTGTTGAGCGGTACATGCTTACGCCGGTTGGCTCCTTTTACGGCTGTAAGAACCTGGCGCCGGATGCAGAGGGCGGCAAAAAAATGAAAAGATGAATGCTTCCGGGGGTCGTAATCCCTGATAGCGCTTAAAAGGCCGATCATTCCCTCCTGCATCAGATCCTCACGCTCGGCTCCTCTGAGATAATACGATCGTATGTTTCTGTAAACAAGACCCCTGTATTTATTTAAAATATACTCACAGGCACGCTCGTTGCCGCCGGCGGCGGCATACACAACCTCCTCTTCAGGCAATTCTGACCAGGCATTTATCCGGTTATCGGAATATACCAACCAATAGGTTATATCCTCTTTCGCCATTCGCATGGCAAATTCCTCCATTAATTAATTTAATGCTGTCAGAACAACCTTATAGGATCGGTTACCACCGACGATATCAAGATTTCAACTTCGTCGCTAAGCCTTTGCTGCAGGCTATCCCTAAGCCTGAAAACAACCGGTCTCTCCGTAGCGGCATGCCCTGCATCAATCAATGCCAGGCCTAGGGCCTCCGCCTGCTGAGCCTCATGATACTTAATATCGCCGGTCAGAAGCAGGTCTGCCTGGCGATCTACAGCACGTTCTATAAGTCTTCCTCCACTACCGCCGCAAACCGCCACTTTTTTTATAATACGCTCTGCATCTCCTACTATTCTCAGATATTCAACGCCCAGAAGGCTCCGGATCTCTCCGGCCAGTTCATCCAGACGTTTCTCCTGCGGTAATCGCCCGTAACGGCCTAAACCGCTCTCTATACCTGTTTGCTGCAACCGAAAAACGTCATAAGCCACCTCTTCATAAGGATGCGCTTTGCGCATAGCAGCTATCACTCTATCCAGAGAGGATGCAGGAACTACCGTTTCCAGTCTGTATTCATCCACCTCCTCCAGACGGCCTATTTCTCCGAGATAAGGCTGCGCCTCTTCCAAAGGCTTGAATGTACCCGTTCCTCTGGCCATAAAAGTGCAATGGCTATACTGCCCTATATGCCCCGCGCCGGCATCAGAAACAGCCTCCCTAACCGCATTGACGGCATCGACGGGAACAAATACGACCAGCTTGAAGAGAGCTTCAGCCTCTGTTCGCTGTAATACCCTGAGCTCCAACAGCCCGAGCAGCTCCGCCAAAGCATCATTGACGCCGCCGACGGAGGCATCAAGATTAGTATGAGCTGAAATAAGAGCTATGTCGTGACTGATGAGAACTGATAATGCTGCCCCGACAGGGTTATCCGAACGCAGCGTAGACAAAGGCTTGAAGATAAGAGGATGATGGCTTATTATAGCCTGAGCATGCCGCTGTACAGCTTCCTCAGCCACCGCACCATTGATATCCAAAGTCAGCATTATGCGATCGATATTATTTTCAGGGTGGCCCGCCTGTAAGCCCGTGTTATCCCATTCGGAGGTCAGCCTGGATGGAGCCAGTTCCTCCATGATACGTAATAGCCTTTTAACCTTTACAGCCATCTTCCACCTCTTCTATAGGCGGAATAGAACCCGCCTGTTATCTTTTCATAACAAGCAATACAAGACTTGACAAGACGCTGTGATCCTCCAGCAGAACGATTCTCTGTCCTGTCGCCGGCGTATAAGGTGCTGAAGCCGCCGCTATCCAGCCCCATGGTGTCGATTGCGTCCATGCCGCATCAGGCGTGTCGGTTTAATAAACATACCGGCGCCCTATCCTTTGCGTTGTCTATCTGCAACTATCGGCAGCAAGCGATTATCAGCAGACACGCCTATAGCAGTCCTGAAGGTCGGAGATAAAACCCCTCCCTTGAAGCCTTCTTGCTTTGATTTTACCCAGATACTGCCGTTCTTAAGCACTCTGGAGCCACCGATCAGAGCCTGAAGAACACCCTCCAGTCATCTCCCAGAGAGAACTGTATCCGCCGTTGCCACTTCGATAAACATCGATAACCGAAGCAGGCTTTTATTATACTACGAACAAAAGTTGTTTTCCAAGGCTATTAGTGCTGCCCATCGTTATTCTAGTTGCTAAAAATCAACTTCAAAGCTGTGATTGCCGGCACCTATCTCACAAATAGAGCGCCGTTTTTCTCCCATGTTTTGCCTGTACCGAAAAAAGCCTCTGTCTCCTCTATCGAAAGAGAGACCGTTTATCAAATTTTGCCTTCATAAATAAAAACTCCTTCACACAAACCTATATCTATGGTTTAATATCAGCGGACTGTAGCCTGAAAGGAGACCGAACAAATGATTCTACGCCAAAAATACGCCGACAACATAAGCGAGGCTGTAGCCGTCTGCAGCCTGTTATCAAGCCGAGGATATGTTACGGCAGAAGGAGGCAACCTGGCCGTAAGGCTGGAAGAGAATCTTCTGCTGATAACTCCCACCCGCCTTAACAAGGGCCTGGTCCGTGATTGCGATATGGTCTTTATAGATATAGAAGGCCGAATTATCGAGAGCGCTCGCAAGCCAACCGGAGAAATGCCGATGTATCTCAACATCTTCAACCAGCGCCCCGATATCGGCAGCATCATCCACGCACATCCGCCGGCAGCCTGTGCCTTCGCCGTTATAGATGATGATAATCCTTTAATGCGCCCCTTCTATCCGGAGATGGTTATCGATTGCGGTCCCGTACCGGTGGTGCCTTACGCCGAGCCGTTAACAGAGCAGCTGGCAAATAATTTCACCCCCTTTCTGGATAAATACAACACCTTTATCATGGAAAACCACGGCGTACTGGTCCTAAATCGCGGTGGAATAATGGAAGCTTACGGCAAGTTGGATTTGTTGGAGGGCACCGCTCGCAGTCTGCTCTATGCCAAAGGGGCGGGATTTGAACTGAAAGAAATTTCCCGACAGGAAGTTGAAAACCTGGAGAGAACCATGCAGACCAGAGGCATACCATTTACCGGAAAGCCGGGTGCAGTTAAAGGGCTGAAAGAACTATATTATTAGAGAATAAATTTCAAACCCCCATGCAACAGCACACATAAGCGGCATGTGCCGACTAATATGGTAATGAGCTGCTTGTTAACATCAATTAATGGTATACTTCCACTCTATTTCTATTCCCTCATCCAGCATCGCCCATACCGGACATATCTTTTCTTCCGCCGCCTTTATGGCCTTCTCAATTGCAGAAGCGTTCAGATTATTTCCCATTATTTGATACTCCAGTTCTATTCTGGTCAAAATGGTTGGGTGCTCATTCATACGGCGCTGTCCGGTTACAATAGCCTTTATATCGTCAATTTTAACTCCTGATTTGCCCAGAATATACTGGATAGTCTGGATGCTGCAGCCAGCCAGGCTTATCATTAGTAATTTC